>JARBTX010000142.1 GCA_029239975.1 Anaerocolumna sp. | reverse complement strand
AAATGATTTGATATTATTAGTAAAAAAACAGAACCTTCAGGTGTTAAATGTTATAGTACGACAGGATGGGAACGTAATAGCAAAACATGATTTTAAAGAAGAAAAACCAACCTTATTATGGTCAGTAAGTAAAACCTTTACTTCAATGGCAGTTGGTATAGCGATGGAAGAAGGTTACTTTAAAGTGTCTGACCGCATTATAGATATCTTTCCTGAAATAAAATTAGAACAAAGAAATGAGAATCTTGATAAACTTAAGGTTCATGATTTGTTATGCATGGGAAGTGGACATGCTGATTGCCCAATTAATAAGGCAGATTGGTCAGATGGAAAGACGTATGATTTATTTCAATTATTTCTTAATGAACCATTTATCTATGAACCGGGAACTCATTTTACTTATGATAACTCAGCTACGTATATGCTATCAAAAATCATTAGTACCACTACAGGGAATCACTTAGATGACTTCTTAGATCAAAGAATATTTAGACATCTTGATATACCAAAACCTAAATGGGAAACCTGCATAAAAGGTATTCCGCTAGGATTTTCAGGGTTATATCTAACAGCAGAACAACTTTCTAGATTTGGTCAGTTAATACTTAATAAAGGAATGTGGAATGACAAACAACTTATTCCAGTTAACTTCATCGAACAAGCTTCTTCTGTCCAGATAAATACCAAAGATTTTAATCCTTTCTTTGCAACAGCAGATCACCACCAGGGATATGGTTACCAGATGTGGATGAATTCATATCCAGGTTCCTTTCGTATGGATGGTTTATATGGCCAATATGTGGTAATGCTGCCTGATAAAAATGCAGTTGTAACCTTTGTATCCAATGAGCCTGAGAATATGACGGGAATTCTTGAACTGACTTGGAATACGCTAATAGATAAATTATAATTCTTTTCATTCATTTAGTATAATTAAGTTATTTATGAGGGGTTAAAATATATCTAAAAGATTTTAAGTAAATTAAGTATATTAATTGTATAATTCAACAACTAGAGAATAGAAAAGGATAATACATACATATGACTAATAGAATTTTAATCATAGGATGTTGTGGTTCTGGAAAGAGTACTTTAGCAAAGCAATTGGAAGAAAAAACAGGACTACCTGTGATACATCTTGATAGAGAATATTTTAAACCGAATTGGGAAAAGCCTGAGATATCAGACTGGAATCAGAAAATACTTAATTTGTGTAAAGAAAATAAATGGATTATGGATGGAAATTATATTAGTAGTATGGAACTAAGAATGCAATATGCTGATTTAATCATATGGTTAGATATTAACAGATACAAATGCCTTTACCGTGCTATCAAACGAGTTATCCTACCACAAAAAAGACATCGTTCTGATATGGGGGAAGGCTGTAATGAGCGACATGATTTAGAGTTTTACCGGTTTATATGGAATTTTAATAAGACTATAAAACCACGTATTTTAGAATTTTTGAAGTTACATAGGGATAAAAAGGTTATAATATTAAAAAATAATAAGGATATAAAAACGTATTTAAAAACGATACTATGAATTTTTATTGATTTGTTGTAGTATGGAATTTATTCATTTACTTGAGAAATTATAATTTATTACATCCAATGTTATTAAGAATAAATAGCTTAAGAATTATAGTAAAAGAGACAAAACATAATGAACTTAAAATAGAATGGAGTCAACAATGGTTTTAAAACAAGGAGATAAAATTGGTATCGTCGGTTGTTCCAATGCCTTATCATTGTCCTTTCAACCCAAAATGGAGATACTTTTAACTACAATTATGGACATGGGTTTGGTCCCTGTCTTAAGCAATTGTATCTATGAAAAATATTCAATCTATAGTGGTAGTGCATTCGAACGTGCTAGTGAATTACACCGATTTTATAAAGATACTAGTATAAAAGCAATATTTGATATATCTGGTGGCGATGTTGCAAATGAGATATTAGAACACCTTGATTTTGAGTTGATTAAGAATAATCCAAAACCTTTTTTTGGATATAGCGACTTAACAACCATAATCAACGCAATCTACACAAAAACAGAGTCTCCATCCTGCTTATATCAATTACGAAATCTTATGTATAAAGAGAAAGAACTTCAAAAGAAATGGTTTAAAAATTCTCTTTTCGATGGAAAAAAAGATCTGTTTGATTTTAACTATACGTTTACACAGGGTGAGTTAATGGAGGGTATTGTAGTAGGTGGAAACATAAGATGTTTACTAAAATTAGCTGGTACACCATTTTTACCTGACTTTAAGAATAAAATATTATTACTTGAGTCTTATAGTGGGGAAGTAGCAATTATCTCAACCTATTTGAATCAACTTAAACAAATGGGAGTATTTTCTCAGATAAATGGTATTCTACTTGGTACATTTACAAAGATGGAAGAGAATCAAATTAATCCTACAGTTCCTGAGATTTTACTTGAAGTAATAAATAACAAAAATCTACCTATTGCAGTAACAAAAGAGATTGGCCACGGATCGGATTCGAAATGTATTGGGATTGGGAGTTTTCTATCCTTGTCAAGATAATTAGACAAATTAAAAGAGGATCCATTGTAAGAATATTTGTTAAGGAGTAATTCATGTTTATCAATGATAAGAATATAATAACAGTTAATCTAGATGGCAAAATCATTCAGGGTGATGCTTTAAAAACGCTGTTAGAGTTTTGTTTTTCATATAGTGACTCTATATCATTAAGTCAATCAAATAACAAAGGAATGACGAAAATCGAATCTGATCAGGCAAAAGATGAATATAATGAGTATCTTAAGCAAAACGAAATATACGAAGGATTAACACCAACCTTTGAAGATAAGTTAACCTTTTTTAAGGAAATAGCAGAAACAGAAGAAGAATATAATACAATGGTTCAAAAAGAAAAAGAGGCAAGAGAAAAAATCGAATCAAACTTTATAAAATCCAAAGCTGAAGTTATATCCTATATAAATGAGTACCTAAAAGAATTGACCATAAATAATCGATATGTAACTTGTATGACTCCGAGTACTCATGGAGCACCAGTCACAATATATTACTGTACAATAAATGATTACCTGAAAGAAAAGTTTTATCAAATGTATGATTTATTTGATCCAGTGATTCGAATTGAAGAACAAGATATAGTTCTCGATAATCCTAGTTTTTATAATAAAGGTAAGCTTATGTTGTCTGTTTGTTCGCATGAAAACTACGGAACATTATTTTTAGATGAAGTACAATATGATGAATTTAAGAAATTAATTTTATAGATTTATAGTAGTTTATAAAGAGTTCGCATGTTGAATTTTCAATAACTTTATGTGATAGTAAGTTAATATTTGATATGAGACTCTGAAATGGGACTTTGATATGAGTTTTGACGTGAAACTTTGATATGAATTTAAATTGAGACTTTGATATGAGATTAGACGTGAGACTTTGATATGAGATTAGAAGTGAGACTTTAATATAAGGCTTATATGAGTCTTTAATATAGACTTCAAAGTGAGAATTAAATCATTTAATTATACGTAGATGGAAGGAGATATCCATGGTTATATTAATCGGAGGTGTAAGTTGTTCAGGAAAAACTTTAATGGCTCAAAGGTTATTAGAAAAATATAAAATTCCTTATCTATCAATTGACCATATAAAAATGGGGTTAATTCGTGGCAATAAATATTGTGATTTTAAAGCAACGGATAGTGATGATTCAATTACTGAAAAACTATGGCCAATCGTAAAGGGAATTATAAAAACTAACATCGAAAATGGACAACATATCATAATAGAAGGTTGTTATATCCCACCAGATCAAATCTGTGATTTTGAACCAGATTATCTAAAACATATCATTTCACTCTACATAGGTTTTTCAAAGGATTACTTAGAAAAGAACTTTATTTCAGGAATTGTAGAGCATCGTAGTGAGATTGAACAAAAAGATTATGATGACTATATGAACCTGGAAAATTTCTTAAACATGCATACAAACCTAAAAGAACGATGCTTTCAACATAATGCTAAATTTTTTGAGATTCAAGAAAATTATGAAGAAGAAATAAAACGAGTGTATGAATGGATTGATGGACAAAGAGTATTTTAGATATGTAATATGTTTTTTGCAGTAAATTAAACGAAATGCTTAATTTTAAATACCTTTAGAGATGTTTATAGAAAAAACATCTAACGATATATGCTTTGATAACTACGGTATTTAAGTTGAAAGAGTAAGGAGGTAATAACGATTATGATTAATTTAGAAGGATTGTTATACAACAAAGTAAAATCAGTGATTGATACTTGGGTGGAAGATGATATATATGCAATTTCCTTTTTTGTATACTCAAATGAATTAAATTCATATAAAAGATTTTCAAATGTTACCGATTTTATGATTAGTTATAATACAGAAAAAGATTGTGATGGAGCAGAGCTCTTATCGGAAGAACGATGGAACTATGCATTTTGGAGACAAAACATAACTTATATCATAAACACAAACCAAAACGATGAAATGACAAAAGCTCTATTCGGGTGGTATAGTGAAAATGGAATTAAAAACATTGGTTATGAAGATGTAAGTTGTATATATGATGAAAATATGTATTATATTGGTAAGGGACCAGTTGGATATTATGAATTATTATGTTTAGTTTCAGAAGTAGCGAAAAGGCTTCAATTAGAAGGATTTATAAAACAGAAGTTTGGCAAATCAATACCAATTATAATACATGACTTAGAATATGCCTGGTACTCGTTTGAAGCGACAAAGAATGGGAATCCAAACCAAGAAGCAGATTCATTTTTTACAGCAATGAAAGAAATGGGGTTTATTTTAAGTTAAATCTTTTATTAATTGGAGATTTATAAGATGTAAGCACTTTATGATGAGAACTAGAAGAAAAAGAAATTGTTTTATTATGTGGTATAAATTTTTTAAGAAAAGTAAATTTAAACTTTATTATAAATTTAATACTTTCGAGATAGGAAAAGACCATATAAGATGTGTACTAATCACTATAAGTTAGATTTATTTGATCTAACTTATAGGGGTCACATCAATGTATGGCCTTTTTTATTTCTTAATTAATAATATGTGATAGTAATACCTTTTTATAAAGCAGAATGAAAATCGCTTAATTCAACACGTGTTGATATTCCGTTCAATGCGATTAAGTGTAGTGGTTCACTTACAGTGGTACAACAATCGGATAATATCTTAACATTATATTTTTCGGCTTCTTTTGAGATAGCAGTAAAGACTACACAATTTTGCGTCATCATACCACAAACAAGAATTTCTTGGACCTCAAGTTGTGATAATACTTCATCCAGATTTGTATTATAAAAGCTATCAGCATGTGACTTAATAACCTTCTTCGCAGCAGGAGCTGCTTTTAATATTCTTGGATGAATTTCTACACCTTTCGTTCCTTTATTAAAAAAAGGGGATTTACTTTCTCTGATATGTTGAACTAAAATTACTGGTATATTTTTAGAATTAGCTTGTTCTATGGCTTTTTCTGCATTGTCTAGAGTGTTTTCGGCATTCCATAGTGGAAATTTTCCGTTAGTAAAATAATCATTTTGTAGATCAATAACAATAAGAGCTTTTTTCATTTTTACCCTCCAATAAAAGAATATCTGGTTTTATTCATACAAAAATTTATAATATGAAATAAAATGATAACGATGGTTACGATATTTATTTTAACAGATATGAAATGATTATAAAATTACCCACTTTTTTGTGTATATCCTTAAATTTGAAATGATTTAAATCAATATTAATATTCGGGTTAGCAAAAAAATTAATCTGGTTTTTTATTCATTGATTTCCCATCTAAATATTCACGGCCTACTTCCTGTATAATTTCTAAAGCTTTTATTATCTTAAATCCTTTTTCAACCGTTAAAAAATACTCAACCTTTAGAGGATATCCAGGGTATTGTATTTTATCTACCAACCCAAATTCCCTTAACTCATTTAGTTGTTGTAATAACATTTTTTGGCTAATACCTTTTATATCCTTTTCTAATACCGATAAGGATGCTTTGCCATGATACTTTAACTGCCAGAGAATAACAGTTTTCCATTTACCTTTCAGTATATCATGTGTGATTTCTAATGGGCACGTGTATTCTTTACGAAGTTTCATAAAAATCCCCTTTTTAAGTTGATTGTTGTATATATTAATTCTATACGAATTAGGAAAACTAATCAATTATTCGTGAAAAATATACCGTTAATTTCATTTATAAGCCGAATTCTAATCCTAAAACTTCCATGAAAACAAAAATCAATTGATAATTTTTTGGACAACTGCTATACTAATAAAGATAGAAGATTAGGAAGGACAAGCTAAATGAAAGAAAAAGGACATCTCATTAAAAGCGTTGCACCAAATAGTATCGCCGAAGAAATGGAAATAGAAGCTGGCGATAAGTTGCTTCGTGTTAATGATAAAGAAATAAAAGATGTATTTGATTACCATTATGCAGTTAATGATGAATATATCGTGCTTCTCATTCAAAAACCAGACGGTGAAGAATGGGAATTAGAAATAGAAAAAGAAGTAGAAGAAGATATAGGTATCGAATTCCAAGAAGGGTTAATGGATTCTTATCGGTCTTGCAGAAACAAATGTATGTTCTGCTTTATCGATCAAATGCCACCAGGAATGAGAGAAACTTTATATTTTAAAGATGATGATGCAAGATTATCCTTTTTACAGGGTAATTATATTACGTTAACAAATATGAAAGACGAAGATATTGACCGAATTATTTTTTATAAATTATCACCAATCAATATCTCAGTTCATACGACTAATAAAGAATTAAGATGTACCATGTTATCCAATCGTTTTGCTGGTGATGCTTTAGACAAAATAAAAAAATTATACGATGCAGGTATAACTATGAACGGTCAGATCGTATTATGTAAAGGAGTAAATGATGGCGAAGAATTAGAACGTTCTATTCACGATCTAGCAGCTTATTTACCGCATATGCAAAGCGTATCCGTAGTTCCAGTTGGATTAACGAAATTCCGTGAAGGTCTTGTCAATCTAGAAAAGTTTAATAAACAGGATGCACTTTCTGTATTAGAGATAATACACAGATGGCAAGGAATTTTATATAAAGCTTATGGTACTAGATTTATTCATGCCAGCGATGAATGGTATATCACAGCAGGGTTAGATATACCAACCTCAGATAATTATGAAGGATATTTACAGATTGAGAATGGTGTAGGGATGGTTCGTTCCTTAATGGATGAATTTAAAGAGTATTATGAATCTCTGACTGGCGATAATAGAGAAAAACATATTTCTTTAGCTACTGGAGTTTTAGCAGCACCAATTATTGAAGATTTAATGAAACAAATTAGCGAAAAGTATCCAAATATTAAAATAACTGTGCATACTATAATAAATGAATACTTTGGCACAGATATTACTGTTGCAGGATTACTTACAGCAGGAGATATTATAAATCAATTAAAAGAAAAGGATCTAGGTGATTATTTACTTTTACCTGATGTTCTATTACGTAATGGAGAAGATGTCTTATTGGATGATTTTACTATTAATGATATCAAAAATGCTTTACAAACCGAAATTCGTATTGTACAATCAGACGGAAAGTCCTTAATAGATGCAGTATTGAATTAAGACACAAGGAGAATATAAAATGAGTAAACCGATAGTAGCTATCGTTGGAAGACCAAATGTTGGTAAATCAACGTTGTTTAACGCTCTGGCAGGAGAAAAAATTGCAATCGTACAAGATTTTCCAGGGGTAACAAGAGACCGTATTTATGCTGATGTTACCTGGTTGAATCATCAATTTACGTTAATAGATACTGGTGGAATTGAACCAGAAAGTAAAGATGTTTTATTAAGTTATATGAGACAACAAGCAGAAATCGCTATCGATACTGCAGATGTTATTATGTTTATAGTGGATGTAAGACAGGGATTAGTAGACGATGATTTTAAAGTTGCTGACCTTTTAAGACGTTCCTCAAAACCTGTTATTTTAGTTGTTAATAAAGTTGACAACTTTGAAAAATTAATGCCAGATGTATATGAATTCTATAATCTTGGTATAGGTGACCCACATCCAGTTTCTGGTATTTCTAAATTAGGTTTAGGCGATATGTTAGATGAAGTAGCAAAACACTTTATACCAAGTGAAGCTTCCGATGAAGAAGATGATAGGCCAAGAGTGGCTATCGTTGGTAAGCCAAATGTTGGTAAATCATCTATCATAAATAAATTACTCGGCGAGGAGCGTGTTATCGTTTCTAATATTGCTGGGACTACAAGAGATGCCATCGATACCACAGTAAAATTTCATGGTAAAGAATTTATTTTTATTGATACTGCTGGACTTAGAAGAAAAAGTAAAATTAAAGAAGAATTAGAGCGTTTTAGTATTATTCGTACCGTAACTGCAGTGGAACGAGCAGATGTTGTAATCCTCGTAATTGATGCAGAAGAAGGTGTTACAGAGCAAGATGCTAAAATAGCTGGTATTGCCCATGAACGTGGTAAAGGTATCATTATTGCTGTAAATAAATGGGATGCTATTGAGAAAAATGATAAAACAATATATCAATATACTGCAAAAATAAAAGAGACATTATCCTTTATGCCATATGCAGAAATGTTATTTATATCAGCATTAACAGGACAGAGAATGCCTAAATTATTTGAATTAATTGAACAAGTAATTCAAAATCAAAATCTACGTATTGCAACTGGTGTGTTAAATGAAATCATGGCAGAAGCAGTAGCGATGCAACAACCACCTTCTGATAAAGGTAAACGATTAAAATTATACTATATTACGCAAGTATCCGTAAAACCGCCTACTTTTGTAATCTTTGTGAATGATAAAGAATTAATGCACTTCTCATATACAAGACATATTGAAAATA
>JARBTX010000001.1 GCA_029239975.1 Anaerocolumna sp. | reverse complement strand
AATATAAAAAGCAAAAATATAAAAAGCAAAAATATAAAACATGCACAAAAATTACCTGAATTTTTGTGCATGTTTTATATTTGGCCAAGGGCCGTACGATTACAATATAGTACTATATCCCAGAGAAAAAGTCTAGTAATTTTTTTGATTTTCTTTATAATGTTGATACAAATCTAAGGAGGATACATTATGATAAACAAGAATGAGAAAGAAGAAAAACTTTTTTTAGATATGGTAATAGATGAATTACAAACTTCCTATGACGAAATAGATAGGAAGGTGAAAGATTATGCGAAAGATATTGTAGAAACGAAGCAATATATATGGGAGAATATTGCTGGACTTGATAATGCAGAAAAAGCTGCGAAGTATTAAAAAATTGATTAATAGCCCTTACTTTGGCAGGTTAGATTTTAAAAGTTCCTTAGATGATAAGGAATATACTTTTTACATTGGTCTACATGCTTTTTTATCAAATAAAAATGAACCCTTGATATACGACTGGCGTGCTCCAATTTCGAGTTTATTTTATGATTATGAGATAGGTACTGCACACTATATTGCTCCAATGGGACAGGTAGAAGGTGAGATCTTAGTAAAGAGACAATATAAAATTAAAAAAGGTAACATGGAATACATGATAGAAAGTTCCATGAATATTAATGATGAAGTACTGCAAAGAGAGTTAAGCAATACTTCAGATGAAAAGATGAAAAATATTGTTGCTACCTTACAACGAGAGCAGAATTCTATCATAAGAAATGAAAATTCTAAAATCTTAATTATCCAAGGAGTTGCAGGATCGGGAAAAACATCCATAGCACTGCACCGAGTAGCGTATTTATTATATAGAAATAATGGCAACTTAAAATCAAAAGATATATTAATCATTTCACCAAATAAAGTGTTTGGTGATTATATATCGAATGTACTGCCTGAATTTGGTGAAGAAGAAATAAGTGAAATTGGAATGGAAGAAGTAGCAGGTAACCTAATATCAAAACCCTTTCAGACATTTAACCAACAAGTATCCAGACTAATCACTTTAACAAATGAAGAATACATCAATTGTATACAATACAAATCAACTTTTGATTTTGTTAAAGATTTAGATGAGTACTTTTTGAATGCAGAATATCAATATTTTAATCCAAAAGACATTGAGATAAATGGCATTTCTTTTACCAAGGAACTAGTAATGAACAAATATATTGATTTAAGAAATCTTCCTATAAAAAAAAGATTAGATAAAATAGCGCAAGATATTATATCAAAATATAAGAGAGAGAAAAACACTACCTTAAAAGCTTATGAAGTAAAACGAATAAGAAAAACTGTGGATGAAATGTTTCTATATAAAGATACTTTCACTTTATATCAAAATTATTATACTCATTTGAATAAGAAGGAACTGTTTCAAATTGGAGATAATGGTGAGCTAGAGTATTCTGATGTATTCCCTTTTATCTATACCAAACTATTTTATGAAGGATTGAATGTAAATAATAATGTTAAGCATTTATTAATTGAT
The DNA here is from genome assembly GCA_029239975.1 of Anaerocolumna sp. Classification (GTDB taxonomy): domain Bacteria; phylum Bacillota; class Clostridia; order Lachnospirales; family Lachnospiraceae; genus Anaerocolumna. Next base: position 150,212 of record JARBTX010000001.1, on the reverse strand, counting down.
GAAATGCAAGATTATACACCAATTCAATATGCTGTTATTTCAAAACTATATCAATGTAGAATGACAATCTTAGGAGATGGTAATCAATCGGTTAACCCCTATAGTTCTTCTTTCATCGAAACGATTAATAAAGTATTTGAAACTGCAGAATGTGTTGAATTAAATAAGAGTTATCGCTCCACATATGAAATTACAACCTTTGCGCAGTGTATCAGGGAGAATAATAAGTTAATTCCAATTGAAAGACATGGAGACAAGCCAAGTATTTCACATTGTCAAAGTAAAATAGATCAAATAAGTAAAATAAATCATATTATCAATCATTTTCAACATTCGGAATATAACACATTAGGAATAATATGCAAAACACAAGATCAAGCTGATGAGCTTTATCATAATTTAAAAACATTCCAAAATTCAATTCAATTTCTAGACTTTCATAGTAACGAATTCCATGGTGGAATTATTATTACATCTGCTCATATGGCAAAAGGTTTAGAATTCGATCAAATCATTGTGCCAAACGTAGATTATATAACTTATAACACCATACTTGATAAAAGCCTGTTATACATTGCATGTACCAGAGCAATGCATAAATTAGATTTATTATATTATGGAGAAAAGACTCCATTTCTAAATGAAATGGAATGAATACGATAATTTTTCACCTTAAGTTGATTGAATTTTAATTTGCTAGAAGAAATATTATTTATAATATAACGGACTAACTTAAAGAAATAACTAAAGTTCTTTCGTTTTTAACTTAAAGAACTATAGTAATGCAGGTATTGCATTTATAAACTATGAATATGAGTGTTCCCCTATTCAGATGACTAAGACCGGCTAAAAGTGTTGCCTTGTAACACTTGAAGAAAAGGCGAGTCAGATGATTAGGGGAACACTCATATTCATTATTTATACACACTTATGTTTGCACCAACAAAATAATTAAAAAAAATTATCGATTAATGGAACCATTTAATTTATACCCTCGTCTAATCATTGTAAGCAGTTAAGAAAGGAGGCAACACAAACATTCTCTTTCGGTACCAAAGAGAATTGATGATAAATTAAAATAAAAATGAATAGTAAAAAGAGGATGAAGATTTCATACAAAAGGTAAAGAATAAAACTTAAAATTGACACCAATAAATTAAAAATAACTATGATACGATTCCCTTAGAAATAATCGTAACCGTAACTATAACTATAAATTGATTAAAAGAAAGAAGAGGAAAATATTATGTTTAGAACAAAATTAGTGAAAGCAATCATGTTAGGTTTATGTTTATCCGCATTTTCTACAGGAGTAGCATTAGCAGAAACAGTAGATAGCTCAACATACGAAATTCAAATAGAAAGTGTTAATAGTGAATTATTAGATTTACAAAGTAAAATTGACAAGTACATTTTTGATACCAATGCTAAAGACCTTGAAGAAAAAGGATTTTCAGCTACTTATACTGCTCCAGTAGATAATTATATTGAAATCGGTATTACTCCTTATAGTGAGAAAAATGCGGATTATTTATATGATGTATTTGGTAAAGATCAAATAAAAGTAATAGATGGTCAGGCTGCTGTATTATATGCTACAAGTGAAGTTGCAGAAATGGCAACAACAGGAGTTGCTGAAGTGGACAAAGAAACACTAGCATTACAAGAAGAAATTAATAAAATTGTCTTTGAAGATAATTTAGAAAAGATTACTGAAAAAGGAATTACTGTAACTCATACAAACCCAATTGATGGAGCAATTGAAGTAGGGATTAATCCATTTAATCAAGAAAATGCTGATTTTATCGCTGAATTAATAGGTAAAGACAACGTTAAAGTTGTTGAAGGTATACCAGCTGAATTATATACATCCGGTATGGTTGAAGATACCCCTGTAGCTGCTCCTGATGAAACCGTTGTAGGTGAGGGCATTGAAGTAACAGATGATATGGTGAAAATAACTACAGTTGATGCAACAGATGATGTTATGACTACTACATCAGAAGACGGAACAGAAGAAGTGCAATTAGTAAGTACCACTACAACTGCAGATAAAGATAACAGCACTATGCCTATAGTTATCATAAGTATTGCAGGAGTTGTTGTATTGTTAGGTGGTATTGTTGTATTAAATCAAAAGAAAAAAGCTTCTAAATAATTATATAGAAATATTAAATCTTTTTTTGTAGATGAGATATACTTAAATTCATGAAACATTAGTTTATGTTTATGACTTATATTTGTAAACGTGAACCCAAGTTAATTTTTAAATAACTTGGGTTCATTTTTTTATGTTAATATATATACCATTATTTTTCATATATAATTAAACTACCGAAGTATATTTACAGTTATAACGAAAACAATAACTTTGTAAATGAAATTTGAAAGGAGAGTTTATTATGTTTACAACTATGAATATACCAACTTCCATAAAGCAAGGTGGAAATCCACATCAAAATTGTATTGATTTATGCGTTAAATGTGCACAAATTTGTCAAGAATGTTTAACAATGTGTCTACAAGAAGAAGACGTAAAATCAAGAATAAACTGTATCAAAGCGTTACAAGACTGTTCGGAGATTTGTTCTACCGCTGCATGTTTTATGTCTAGGGAAAGTTCCAATGCAATCGAAATATGCAATGCCTGTGCCGATATTTGTAATACATGTGCTACTGAGTGTGGAATGTTTGAAGATCAACACTGTAAAAGTTGTGTTGATGTCTGTAAACAGTGTGCTAGCGAATGTAGAAATATGAGTAATATGTAAGATAGTTTAGAAAAAGCTGTTATATATGAATGATTTTAAGTTAACCATAGAGCCTAATTTCTCTAGTACAACTTATTTCATAAATATATCAATAGCTTTTTTTATAGTATTTTATTCCATAATACGTACATAATAATACTAGTTTTTTTACATTTATAAGAAAGCAGGTGTATTTATTGAGTTCATATAGTAAAGTTCCAATGGACAAAATGTTAGATAGTAGCATTTGTTTATTATTAGATGGTTACCAGTTTATACAAAAAAGGTGCCGTAAATATCAATCAGATTTATTTATTACTCGGATCATGGGACAGAAAGTTATATGCATGAGTGGAGAAGAAGCTGGAAAGATATTTTACGATGAGAAACGATTCCAAAGAAAGGGTGCTGCTCCAAAACGGGTCCAAAAAACGTTAGTTGGACAAAATGGAGTACAGGGTTTAGATGGAAATGCCCATAAACAGCGAAAACAAATGTTTATGTCAATTATGACCCCACAAAATTTAAAAGTATTAGTTAACTATACGAGAGAACAATGGAGTTATAATAGTATTCGATGGGTTGGAAAAGAAATTATACTTTTTGATGAAGCACAAAGAATCATGTGTCAGGTTGCGTGTAGATGGGCTGGCGTACCATTAAAATATATCGAAATAAATCAAAGAGCAAGTGATCTTGGCAAAATGATAGATGGATTTGCTACTGTTGGAACAAGATATCATCAAGGAAAATGCGCTCGTAAAAGAACAGAATCCTGGATAAGGGGAATCATTGAAGATATTAGATTGCGTAGATTAAAGGTGGATGAAAATTCAGCTGCATATAAAATCGCCTGGCATAAAGAGTCCAACGGAAAATACTTGACAACACAAATAGCGGCTGTTGAGTTAATTAATATAATCAGACCAATCGTTGCGATTGCAACATATGTTACTTTTGGAGCCTTAGCATTATATAAACATCCAGAATGTCGTATTTTATTTCAATTAAGAGATGATAATTATAATCAGATGTTTGCGCAGGAAGTAAGAAGATTTTATCCATTTGCACCTTTTGTTGGAACTAGGGTTAAGAGAGACTTTTTATGGAGAAATTGCTATTTTAAGAAAGGTGATTTAGTTATGTTTGATATTTATGGTACAGATCATGATTCAAGAATATATCTAAAACCTTATGAATTTATACCAGAACGATTTGCAAATAAAGAGACGAACCCATTTCAATTTGTACCACAAGGTGGTGGAGATAGTAACATGGGACATCGATGTGCAGGAGAACTTGTAACACTAGAAGTTATGAAAGCAAGCTTAGATTTTCTCTCAAATCACATGGATTATAAAGTACCAAGACAAGATTTACGTTATAGTTTAAACCGCATGCCTACTTTACCAAAATCACGATTAAGAATCCATGTATTAAACCGTGTAGTTGACTAATAAATTGATGAACGGATGATGACAAAATGTCAGATGATAATTTATATGCAAAAAATTCGATTGATTACATCCAACCATTATTAAATGATTCTAGTGATGTATTTGAAATAATTGATCTAAACGGAACAATTCGTTATATCAGTCAAACAGTAGAACGAATTACCGGATATCATCCTAATGAAATGATAGGTAAAAATATTCTTGATTTTATTCATGAAAATTCAGCGAATCAATTCATAAGCATGTTAAAACAAATATTACATGAACCGGGTAAAAGAATAAAAGATGTGATTCATATTGTAACGATGCATGGAGTTCATTATGATTTTGTACTTACAATGACGAATCATATAAATAATAAATCTATTAATGGTATCTTATTAAATTGGTGTGATATAACGAAATTAGTAGAAATGGAAAGAAATCTTGAGTACATTTCTACACATGATGAATTAACAAATTTACCAAATCGTATTTTACTGAATAAAAAATTATATCATGAAATTGAAAAAGCAAAACAAAATGATATTTTATTTGCATTAATTATGTTAGATATCGATGGACTAAAATATATTAGTGATATACTTGGCGAGCAAATATCCAATCGCTTAATATTACAATTTCACGAACGATTAAAAATGTTTTTTGATAAGAATGTATTTATCAGCCGTTATTCAGATGAAAGATTTGCATTATTAGTATCTTATATTACTGGTTTGGATGATTGTGAAAAATTAGCAAAAGATATTATAAATTTATATGAAAAACCATTTATGGTTGATAAGTACGAACTTGATATTTATGTTAATTTAGGTATTAGCATCTGTCCAAATGATGCGAACGATCTTGATAGATTAAAGCGTCATGCAGATTATGCACTTACAAGATCTAAAGAAGAAGGTAAGAATAGGTATCAGTTTTATGCTAGAGATATGGATATTCAGCATTATAAACATTTTTCATTGCGAAATGATTTACGTAAATCCATAGAAAGAAATGAGCTGATAGTTTACTATCAACCTATGGTAAATCTAGAAACAAATCAAATTATTGCTGTGGAAGCGCTACTACGGTGGGAACATCCAATTTGGGGAATGGTATCACCTTTGGAATTTATATCCATAGCTGAAGAAACTGGTTATATCATAGATATTGGTAAGTGGATGCTTCATGAAGTTTGTAAGGATTATAAACGCTGGATGGATACTGGGTTAGCTGAAGTGTTAGTCTCAATTAATTTTTCAAGTATTCAGTTATATGAAAAGGGATTTGTAGAAAATATTTTAAAAACAATTGAAGGTTATGACATAACCCCAAATTTTCTTATTATGGAGATTGTGGAGAGTATACTAATTCATAACTTTAATCATGTAATGAACATTATCAATGAATTAAGAGCAAAAGGAATTATGATAGCATTAGATGATTTTGGTACAGGCTTTTCATCACTTCAATATCTAAACCGATTTACAGTTGATATCATTAAATTAGATAAAATATTTCTTAAAAATTTCTCTAGCAATGAAACAAGTGCAATCATCATTAAATGTGTAAACAATTTATGTAGTGACTTAAGTATTAAATTATTGGTTGAGGGTATTGAAACGTTTGAACAGTTAAATTATTTAAAAAAATTAGGTTGCCATTCAGGGCAAGGATTTTTATTTAGTAAGCCAATACCAAAGGAGAAATTAGAATATAAGTTAGAACATCACAAGTTGATGCCTGAGAGTTTACCTGAAGAATTCATAACGAATACAGAACGAAGAAAATATAAAAGAATTAGTTTTCACGAATTTATCGAAGCAAATCTTACCATAATAAAAATGAATGATAAACGAATCAATATAGGAGATACCATATCTTATATAAAAAATATAGGTCCGGGTGGATTATATTTTATTGCAGATATTGGGTTGCCTATAAATGATAAGATTATGTTAGCTTTTTCATTTCGTTTCATGGATTGTGATTTAAAGCTTTATGGATATCCAATATGGAAAAAGGAAATTGGTGAGAATAAATATGAATATGGCTTAGAATTTAAAATTAATGTGCAAAATCGTAAAATATTAAACCATATTATGAATCAAATAAATTAAAAAAGCAGGCATAAATTAATATCCCTGCTTTTTTATTGTGTCTCTATTCAATATTTAATTTTAGCGAGAATTTCTAATTTCGGATAACTATTTTGTTAAACAAACCTGTCCAACGCAACCATCCCCTAATTTTTTTTGTAATTCTTGCTATTTGCAGTTCCGAGACTAAACTACATTTCTATATTCAATTTTAATGAATACATACTAACAAAAGATTTTTAGTTCTTTTATTTTCTGTATCCATTATTATTATGTCAATTTTTCAATTTATTATTCAAGAATTAGGTTTAGAAACTATCTAATTCATTCAATTTATATATTAAAAAAGCAGGAATTTATCCAATTCCTGCTTTTCGTTGTCTCATAGTATCAGTAATATGCGAGTATTCGTTAAGTTGCTATTTTTTTTCATTTGCATGAAAACGTAAGATGATTCAACTGAAGAATGCTTGCTGGTAATAGTTACGAGACCAACTACAACTTTATTATAAATCTGATAGGATAATTAATTTTGATATAATCAAAAAGTTTTTTATCCAGTACTTATTATGTCTAATATTAAAAAATATATGCAATATGAAATAAGGTAAATATATGTAATATTAAATATGGTAAGTATACTTAATAGTAGATAAACACTTTTGATGTGAATAATAGTTATTTAGTGATTTAACTTCTATCAATTGAGACTTGACTGAATTTTAAGAGATAGCTAATAAAAAAATGACAAAAGCAGGGATTTTACCCCTGCTTTGTCACTATTATCTCTAATTTTACAAGATTTCATTGTTTACTTTAAATAAGTTAGGTTACTTAATAAATAATTATTCAAAATTATTAATCAGTATAATCAACTTAATTCATTTGACAATTTAAATATCTTGTTTTGTAGCTTGAGATAATAAGCTACGGATACGTAAAAGTTCAAAAATAAAATAAATTTTATTTATAAACTTATTTTGTATCCATTAATTATTATACCTAAATAGCTTAAAATTATACATTTAAAAAAAGTTTTATTCAATTCTACATCCAACGCGTTCGATACAATCTTTAATTTCTTTTTCATCTGTGGAATCATTATAAGCAACCTCTATTGAACCCTGCCCTAAATCTACATTTACTTTTTGAACACCGTCTACATTATCTAATGCATTTTTTACCTGTGTCTTGATTTGCGTATTTAGTAATCCGGATACATCATAATGAGTTTTGTTCATAATTGACTCCTCCCTATTAATTAACATTTTTGTACGTTAATAGCAGATGGACCTTTTTCGCCCTGCACGATATCGAAGCTAACATCTTCTCCTTCGTGTATATCCTTATTTGTGCCTTTTTCTTTTATTTGAGAATGATGAACAAATACGTCATTCCCATTATTTGCTGAAATAAAACCATAGCCTTTTTCGTTATCAAACCATTTCACAACACCAGTATAGCTAGACATATCTTTCTCCTTAATAAAAAATAAATTGAAGATCTTCTTCTTTAGTATTTGTTTTTGTTATAGATTTATTAAGGTAAATTAATGATTTTAATTTTAAAGCAAAAACCATGAACTAGTTAACATAAGAATTCTTATATCTATAAAACTTTTCTAGGATATTTAATATTCTTAGAAACATATTTTTTCTAACAATCTAATATAAATATGAGTGTTAATAAATGTTGGATTTAAATCAGATATTAACAAAATGTATATAAATGTCAATAAATTACTGAAATATGGTAAAATAATAAAAAATTTCGTTGTATTATAGTAATTTAGTCTGAATTTTAACAATAAATCATTGTTAAAATTCAGATTATGTTGAAAGCTAGATAAAAATAAATTATAATGAGTCTGTAACATTTAATACCAATATTACTAGATGTTGGGGGTGAAAAAATGGCAAAAGAGACAGTGCAAGCTGTTCGTAGTGCTGAGTTAAATGCTGCACAATTAGAAAAGGATGCTTTAATAAAACGAGATGCAATACTACGTGAAGCGGAAGAGAAAGCCAAGAATATGATTTCTGAAAAAACCAAAGAAGCGATTGCAAAAGCTGAAATAGATTTAGAAAAAGCACAGCTTCAAGGAAAAGAAATTATGGATAAGGCAATTATTAGAGCAAATCAAGAAATCCTTATGATGCAGGAACTAGTAAAAGGTAAAGAACAAGTTGCAATTGATCTTGTTCTTAAAGAAGTAATTTAAAAAAAATTTTTCAAAGGAGGTGTTTGTGTTATGGCAGTGCTGCAAATGCAGCGTATATGTATATGTGGGCTAAAAAAAGAGCGCAAGAAGATATTAGAATTAATACAAAGACGCGGCGTTATTGAAATAAGTGATGTTATACCTGAAGATAGTGTATTTCATAAAATGGACGTATCTGCCGCGGAAGATGCATTAGTTAAGAATACTTCTGCTGCACAAGAGGCACTACAAATCTTAAACACATATGTTCCAGAAAAAAAATCCATGTTGGCTGTACTGAATGGTAGAGACGAAGTGTTATCAGATGTATATGATGAGTTTAAAATAAAGCATGATTCTGTAGTACAAGCAGTACATAAAATTAATGAATTAGCCAAGTCGATTGCTGAAAGTAAAGCAGAGTTACTAAAACTTCAAACCCAAGAAGAGATATTAACACCTTGGATTGGATTAGATGTTCCTATGAATTTTGAAGGAACGAAACGTACTAAATGCTTTATTGGCACTTTAGCTAATGCATGGTCGCTAGAAATGATATACGAAAAATTAGCGGAACAAACGCCACTGGAAGTTGAGATTATTAGTAGTTCCAGAGAACAAACCTGCATCTTTATATTATGCGATAAAGAGAAGGATGAATCAGTAGCAGAAGAATTAAGAGCGATGGGATTTTCCTATCCTAATTCGATTTCAGATAGAGTACCTACTGAACAATTAAAAGAGTTACAAGATCAAATGGCTGAAATCAGATTGGCAATTATACTTGCAGAAGAAGAGATTGAATCTTATGCAAAAATTCAAGATGATATACGGTTTTTACAAGATTATGAAACCACACGTACTGAAAAATACGAAGTTTTAGGTCAATTATTACAATCTAAGAACGTATTTGTAATGAACGGGTACATTCCGAAATCGGAGATAGCAGAACTTAGTGATATATTAACACAGAGGTTTGATGTTGCAATTGATGTTGAAGACCCAACAGAAGATGATGATGTTCCTGTCATGTTGCATAACAATGGTTTCTCCAATCCACTAGAAGGAATCGTAGAAGCATTTAGTCCACCGGCAAAAGGTGAAATTGATCCTACATTAATAATGTCCTTATTCTATTACATGTTATTTGGACTTATGTTATCAGATGCAGGATATGGTTTAATAATGGCAGCCGCTTGCGGGGTTTTATTATTAAAATTTAAGGATAAAATGGAAGATTCCATGAAGAAAACATTAAAAATGTATCTTCTATGTGGAGTTTCAACAATATTCTGGGGAGTTATGTTTGGCAGTTATTTTGGTGACATTGTTGATGTAGTATCTGAGACATTTTTGGGTCACAAAGTAACAATACCACCAGTTTGGTTTTTCCCAGTTAATGAACCAATGAGAATGCTTACATTTTCTATGTTACTTGGTATTATTCATCTTCTAACTGGTTTAGCGATGAAATTTTATCAAATAATGAAACAAAAAGACTATAAGTCCGTAATTTATGATGTAGTATTCTGGTTTGTTCTATTAATCAGCTCTGTATTAGTTTTACTATCAATGGATATGGTAGTTGACATTTTAGGAGTTAGTATTAAATTACCATCTTTAGTAAGTACTATTGCTGGTATTTTTGCAGTATTAGCTGCAATTGGAATTATTCTAACAAATGGTAGAGAATCAAAAAATCCATTTAAGAGATTTTTAAAAGGTTTATATGCGTTATATGGAATTACAGGTTACTTAAGTGATGTTTTGTCCTACTCCCGTTTATTGGCATTAGGATTAGCAACTGGTGTAATTTGTACAGTAATTAATAAAATGGCAGGAATGGCCTCATTTGGTGGTAGTTTGGTAGGAATTATACCATTTGCAATAGTAATCTTATTTGGTCATACATTAAATATTGCCATAAATGCACTCGGTGCATATGTACATACGAATCGTTTGCAATATGTAGAATTTTTTGGAAAGTTTTATGATGGTGGTGGACGTAAGTTCAACCCATTTAGTGCTAAAACAAAATATTACAAATTTAAGGAGAATAAGAAAAATGGATAGTTATGGAATTGTATTGGCATTAGCAGGAGCTGTTTTGGCAGCACTTTTAGCAGGAATTGGTTCAGCAATTGGTGTTGGTATGGGTGGTGAAGCCGCTGCAGGTGTTATAACAGAAGACCCATCTAAATTTAGTAAGGTTCTTATCTTACAACTACTTCCTGGTACACAAGGTATTTATGGTCTATTAATTGCGTTTATCACTCTTTCTCAAATTGGTGTTTTAGGTGGAAATAGTGATATTTCATTTGCTAAAGGTTTATTATATTTTGCAGCATGCCTTCCAATGGCAATCGTAGGATATTTTTCTGCTATTCGTCAAGCACGTGCATCTGTTGCAAGTATCGCAGTTGTTGCTAAAAAACCTGAATCTTTTGGTAAAGCTATGATTTTCCCAGCAATGGTTGAAACTTATGCGATCTTAGCATTACTTATTTCAATACTTGCTATAATAGGTGTTAGTGGTGCAAATGTATAACAGTTAGGAGAGCTTAGCTATGACTGGATTAGAAAAAATCGTAAAACAGATCGAGGATGATGCTACTGTAGCTGCTAATGCTGTTATAGCAGATGCGAAAGCAAAAGCAGAAGAAATTTTAAATTCTGCTAAAATAGAAGCTGAAAAGAAGTATACAGATATCATTGAGAAATCAAACGAAGATTTAAAATCAAATTTAAATCGTTCGGAATCTGCAGCTAATTTACAGGAAAAGAAATTGATACTTAATGCAAAACTTGATATTATAAGTAACATTATTAATAAGGCAAAGGATACTCTTATAAATTTGCCTGACAATGAGTATTTTAACGTAATTGTTAACATTATTAAAAAATATGCCTTAGATCAGAACGGACAGATTGTTTTTTCTGCTATAGATAAAAAAAGGTTGCCAGGTGATTTTGAAGAAAAAGTATTAAAAGCCCTTTCAGAAAAAAGTGGTGCAAATCTTACTGTTTCTGAAAAAACTTGTAACATTGATGGCGGAATTATATTGGTTTATGGTGATGTTGAAGTGAATTGCTCTTTTGAGGCATTATTTTCTGCTGCTAAGGAAACCTTGCAGGACAAAGTGTGTGAAGTATTATTTGATTAATTCACTTTGATCAAAAAAGAAAGGATAGGCGGTAACATGGCTGAGAACCAATATATATATGCAGTTTCACGTATTCGTTCAAAAGAACTTTCTTTATTAGATAAATCTTTTCTTGAACAGTTACTTACTAGTAAAAGTTATGGAGATTGTTTAAGGATGTTAGCAGATAAAGGATGGGGAAGAGCAGGAAATGAAACAGCAGAAGAAATTCTTCATATCGAACGTGAAAAAACATGGGATTTGATCCGTGAACTTGTAGAAGATATGTCTATTTTCAATACATTTTTATACAGTAATGATTTTCACAATCTGAAAGCTGCTATTAAACAGGTATATCGAAATGATGATGTACCTAATATTTATATAACACACGGTACTATAAAACCAGACTTGATATATAAAGCAGTTAAAGAACATGATTTTAGTACACTTCCTGAACATATGAGGGAGTGTGCGGAAGAGGCTTATCAAGTACAGTTACATACAGGGGATAGCCAGTTATGTGATGTAATTATCGATAGGGCAGCTTTAGAAACCATATTTCAAAAGGGGATTGAATCCGGTAATGAATTACTTTCAGAATATGCTGAACTAAAAGTTGCAGCTTCGAATATAAATATTGCTATTCGTGGATTTAAGACCAGAAAAGGTATAGAATTTCTTGAGAGAGCTATGGCAAAATGTAAAAGTTTAGATCGTAGTCAACTAATTGAAGCAGCATTAAATAGTGAAGAAGCAATTTATAATTACCTTTCTACAACTGTGTACTCAGAAGCAGTTCAAGCAATCAAGGAATCACCTTCTGCATTTGAAAGATGGTGTGATAATTTAATAATCAAGCATATTAAACCACAAAAATATAATTCTTTTAGTATTTCACCATTAGCAGCATATATTTTAGCACGTGAAAATGAAATTAAAACTGTGAGAATAATATTATCCGGTAAACTAAATAATCTTCCGGAGAACTTAGTTCGGGAAAGGTTAAGGGAAATGTATGTATAAAATCGCAGTATTAGGTGATAGAGATAGTATATATGGTTTTGCTGCGCTAGGACTTGATACCTTTCCGGTAAGTGACGACGTAGAAGCAGCAAAAAAATTAAAGAGTCTCGCTGAAGGACAATATGCAGTTATCTATATTACAGAAGCATTACAAGCGAAACTAGAGACTGAAATTGATCATTATCGGTCTGAACGTTTACCAGCAATTATTCCTATACCAGGTGTATCTGGTAATACCGGAATGGGTATGTTAAGCGTTAAAAAATCAGTTGAGCAAGCAGTTGGCTCAGATATTATTTTTAATAATTAAAGAAAAAGCAGGTGAATCGAAATGAGTAAAGGCACCATAAAAAAAGTTGCCGGTCCTCTTGTTATTGCTGAGGGAATGCGTGATGCCAATATGTTTGACGTAGTTCGTGTTAGCGAACAGCGACTAATTGGTGAAATCATTGAAATGCATGGAGACCAGGCTTCTATTCAGGTATATGAAGAAACATCCGGCTTAGGACCAGGAGAACCAGTTGAATCAACAGGAGCACCTTTAAGTGTAGAATTAGGACCTGGATTAATCGGTAGTATATTCGATGGTATACAAAGACCATTAGTTGATATTATGAATGCAACAGGAAATAATTTAACTCGTGGTGTAGAGTTACCATCCTTAAACAGAGATAAAAAATGGCATTTTGTACCTACTGTATCCGTAGGCGATGAAGTACAAGCAGGAGATATTATTGGTACTGTAAATGAAACCGAAATCGTATTACATAAGATTATGATACCTAATAAAGTTAGTGGTATTATTAAATCTATTTCAGAGGGCGATTTTACACTTGATGAAGCAGTTGCTATGGTTGAACAAAGTAATGGAGAAACAACTAAAGTAACTATGATGCAAAAATGGCCTGTTCGTGTAGGACGTCCTTATCAAGAAAAATTGCCACCTTCTATGCCGCTTGTAACAGGTCAACGTGTAATTGATACCCTTTTCCCTATCGCAAAAGGTGGTGTTGCTTCTGTACCAGGTCCTTTCGGAAGTGGTAAAACAGTAGTACAACATCAGTTAGCAAAATGGGCAGAAGCAGATATCGTTGTATATATTGGTTGTGGTGAACGTGGAAACGAAATGACTGACGTTTTAAACGAATTCCCAGAATTAAAAGATCCAAAAACTGGTCATTCCTTAATGGAGAGAACTGTTTTAATCGCAAATACATCCGACATGCCAGTTGCTGCACGTGAAGCTTCTATCTACGTTGGTATAACCATAGCTGAGTATTTCCGTGATATGGGATTCTCTGTAGCACTTATGGCAGACTCTACTTCTCGTTGGGCAGAAGCACTTCGTGAAATGTCAGGACGTCTGGAAGAAATGCCAGGTGAAGAAGGTTACCCAGCTTACTTAGGTAGCCGTCTTGCACAATTCTATGAACGCGCCGGAAGAGTAATTTCGCTTGGCAAAGATGGTAGAGAAGGTGCATTATCTGTAATTGGAGCCGTATCCCCACCAGGTGGTGATATTTCTGAACCAGTATCACAGGCTACATTACGTATCGTAAAGGTATTCTGGGGTCTTGATGCTAACTTAGCATACCGTAGACATTTCCCGGCAATCAATTGGTTAACAAGTTATTCTTTATATGTAGATCATATGGGTAAATGGTTTAATACACAAGTAAATGAGAGTTGGATGGAATTACGTACTCGTATTATGCGTCTTCTTCATGATGAATCTGAATTAGATGAAATTGTAAAATTAGTTGGTATGGATGCTCTTTCAGCACCAGATCGTTTAAAATTAGAAGCGGCTCGTTCTATTCGTGAAGACTTTTTACATCAGGATGCGTTCCATGAAGTAGATACCTATACATCCCTTGATAAACAACATAAAATGATGCAACTAGTTCTAAACTACTTTGATATCGCTTGTGAAGCACTAAATAAAGGTGTTTCTGTAGATGATTTAGTAAAAATACCAGTTCGTGAAAAAATTGGTCGTTTTAAATATATTGCTAGCGATAGAATTGAAAAAGAATTTGAAGAAATAAATTTTACAATGAATCGAGAAATTGATGAATTGTCTCAAAAGGAGGAATCCTAATGCCAAAGGAGTATAGAACCATACAAGAGGTAGCAGGCCCTCTTATGCTTGTTCGTGGTGTAGAAAATGTAGCGTACAACGAATTAGCGGAAATCGAACTTGCAAGTGGCGAAAGGCGTCGTTGTAAGGTACTTGAGATAGATGGTAGTAATGCTTTAGTTCAGTTATTTGAAAGTTCAACAGGTATTAACTTATCAAATAGTAAAGTACGTTTCCTTGGAAGAAGTATGGAACTTGGTGTATCTGATGATATGCTAAGCCGTGTGTTTGATGGTCTTGGAAGACCTATTGATAAAGGACCAGAAATACTTCCAGAAAAACGTATGGATATTAACGGTTTACCTATGAATCCAGCTGCAAGAAACTATCCACAAGAATTTATTCAAACTGGTGTATCAGCAATTGATGGTTTAAATACATTAGTTCGTGGTCAGAAGTTACCAATCTTTTCTGCCAGTGGTTTGCCACATGCTGATTTAGCTGCTCAGATTGCTCGTCAAGCAAAGGTTCGTGGAACAAACGAACCATTCGCCGTTGTTTTTGCAGCTATGGGTATAACATTTGAAGAAGCAAACTTTTTCACAGAGAGTTTCCGTGAAACTGGTGCAATTGACCGTACTGTAATGTTTATAAACCTTGCAAATGATCCAGCTGTTGAGCGTATTGCAACACCACGTATGGCTCTTACAGCAGCGGAATATCTTGCATTTGAAAAAGATATGCATGTACTTGTAATATTAACAGATATTACAAACTATGCAGATTCCTTACGTGAAATATCTGCGGCTCGTAAAGAAGTTCCAGGTCGTCGTGGATATCCAGGTTATATGTATACTGACTTGGCTACTCTATATGAACGTGCAGGTCGTCAAAAAGGTAAAAACGGAAGTATTACTATGATTCCGATTTTAACCATGCCAGAAGATGACAAAACACATCCAATCCCTGACTTAACTGGATATATCACAGAAGGTCAGATTATACTTAGCCGTGAATTGTATCGTCAAAGCGTTACTCCACCAATCGATGTATTACCTTCTTTATCCCGTCTTAAGGATAAAGGTATCGGCGCTGGAAAAACTCGTGCAGATCACGCAAATACTATGAATCAGTTATTTGCAGCATATGCAAGAGGTAAAGAAGCAAAAGAGTTAATGGTAGTATTAGGAGAAGCGGCACTTACAGATATTGATAAGTTATATGCAAAATTTGCAGATGCTTTTGAACAAGAATATGTATCTCAAGGATATCATGCAAATCGTGATATTGAAGAGACGTTAGACCTTGGCTGGAAATTGTTATCCATTCTTCCAAGAACTGAACTTAAGAGAATTAAGGATGAATTCTTAGATCAATATTATGGTAAGTAATCAGGAAGGAGGTGCTGTTTATGGCTAAGGCACATGTTAATCCTACTCGTATGGAATTAACCCGTCTCAAGAAAAAATTAGTTACAGCAGTACGTGGACACAAGTTGCTTAAGGATAAACGTGACGAATTAATGCGCCAGTTTCTTGATTTAGTACGTGAGAATAAAGTATTACGTGAGAAAGTGGAAGCAGGTATTACAGCTGCCAATAAGAATTTTGTTTTAGCAAGAGCTGGTATGGCAGATGAAGTACTTAATGTTGCATTAATGGCACCAAGGCAAGAGGTATATTTAAATGCTAATACACGTAATGTAATGAGTGTTGATATACCAAAATTTGAGTATCAAACCAAAACTCCTGATGCCAATGATATTTATTCTTATGGTTTTGCATTTACATCAAGTGATCTTGATGATGCAGTTAAGTCTTTACAAGATATTTTACCAGATATGCTAAGATTAGCAGAATGTGAAAAGGCTTGTCAGCTAATGGCAAGTGAGATTGAAAAGACAAGACGAAGAGTAAATGCATTAGAACATGTAATGATTCCAGAAATGCAAAGTAGTATTAAGTATATCAAAATGAAACTTGATGAGAATGAAAGAAGTACTCAAATTCGTTTAATGAAAGTAAAAGATATGATGTTAGAACAAGCTCATCATTATAAAGAGCAAAATTTTTCATAATATCTATAATTCTTTTATTTGATATGAAGTTTTTAATAAAATATGAAATAAAAAAACCAGACTTTATTGTAAAAAGTCTGGTTTTCTTTATTTAACTTTTATTATTTATAACTATCTCTAACAATGAAAGATTCACAATCTGTATCTTCAGATTTTGATGAAAAACTTTCATTTTTACCTACCATAATTTTATCAAGTGTACAATAATCTGCATTTTGTGCATGATACTTACATTCAGTAACAACACATCCGATACTTGGATTTTGATTTTTGTCCATATTTATTCCCTCCTTTCATTTTTCTTTAGTTAGCATGCTCGGAAAAAAGTGTTTTATACATCCAGTTTTTTCTCTATATTGTGACCTATTTAAACTAGAATTAATTATGGTATTTAACTGGAATTTAATGATAACTTTTATAGTTTTTAGTTATTTTAAAGCATAAAATTATTAATTATATAATCTTTTGCATTAATATATAAAAAACACAAATATAATCGATTTAAGTCTATGAAAAGGTTGAAATAGCTAACTATAATGGTAAAATAATACATTTAAATATACAAATTAAATATAAATAAATAAAATATAGTATATACTATTGAACAATAAATACAAAAGTGCTACTATCAGTTATGTGGCTATAAAAAATGAATTATTAGGAGATGATTTATATGGAATTGGATGTAGTAGTTTTTGAAGTTGCATCAATTATTACTTCTATCCTAGCTTTTGGGGCTGCAGTTTGGCTCTATAAATGGGTAGCAGCACAACCTTCCTCAAATGCTCGCATAGCAGAGGTTGGGAAGTTGATTCGTAATGGTGCAAACACATTTTTAGCAAAAGAATTTAAAACGCTTACACGCTTTTGTGCTGTAGCAGCAGTTCTTATCTTAGTATTTCTTCCATCGCCAATTTGGAAGGGAGATGTATTAGATAATGTTACCATGGCTATTTCATACTTATTTGGTACAGTTTTTTCAGGAATTGCCGGTAAGGTTGGTATTAGTATCGCAACAATAGCTAATATTAAAGCAGCAGAAGCATCCACAAAAGGTATTAAGCCATCCTTTATGTCTGGATTCCGTGGTGGTGCTGTAATGGGTATGGCTGTTGTTGGAGCGAGTTTATTAGGTGTTACTTTAGTTTTATTAATTACAGATAATACGACTGCTCTATTAGGCTTTAGTTTTGGTGCAAGTTCGATGGCTTTATTTGCAAAAGCAGGCGGCGGAATATTTACTAAAACAGCTGACATTAGTGCTGATTTAGTAGGTAAAGTAGAACTTGGTATTCCAGAAGATGATCCAAGAAATCCTGCAGTTATTGCTGATAATGTAGGTGATAATGTAGGTGATGTTGCTGGTATGGGAGCTGATCTTTTTGATTCAAATGTTGCATCCATGGCAGCTGCATTAGTTATGGCAACTGCAATAGATAAAGTAAATGGTGGAACCGTGAATGCTAGCATGGTATTTTGTTATGCGGCTATTGGTTTATTGGCTTCTATATTTGGGGTATTAACTGCTAGAATGAGTGAAAAGGGTAGTCCTACTAGAGCTCTTAATAGTAATACATATGTAACCACAGTTATATTTGGTGGTTTAACAGCGTTAGCAACGTATTTCTTTCATTTTGAATGGAGAATCTGGCTTGCAAGTGCAACAGGTTTGGTAGTTGGTGTAATCATTGGTATTGCAAGTGATTACTTTACAGATGATACAAAGCCACCAGTACATGCAGTTGCAAAAGCTGCTGAATCTGGACCAGCGTTTACAATTTTATCAGGTATTTCTTATGGTTTAATGAGTACGTTACCATCTATGATAGGAATTGGTATATCAGCTTTGGCTGCATATAAAATTTGCGAGCCACTTGGAAGTGGTTACGCAATGTTTGGAATATCAATGGCAGCTGTGGGTATGTTGTCTATCGTAGGTATGATTATTTCTAACGATGCATATGGCCCTATAGTTGATAATGCACGTGGATTAGTTGAAATGGGTAATTTAGGTGATAAAGCTCTTGAGATAACAGATTCCTTAGATAGTGCAGGAAATACAGTAAAAGCAGTGACAAAAGGATTTTCTATTGGTGCTGCAGGTTTAACAGTAATCGCATTACTAGGTGCATTTATTAGTGAAGTAAATGACGCTGCCTTAGAACTTGGCAAAGCAACCATAACCGGTTTTGATGTATTAAACCCTACTGTTTTCTTTGGATTGTTATTTGGTGCAGCAATACCACCAGTATTTTCTGCAATGTTAATGCTTGGCGTAGATAGAAATGCACAACGAATGGTTGAAGAAATTCATCGTCAATTTAAAGATATCGTTGGATTAAAAGAAGGAAAACCAGGTGTTGTTCCAGAATATGATAAATGTATAGAAATTGCTACGACTGGAGCAATCAAGGAATTAATTCCAGCTGGATTAATGACTATTATCGCCACGCTTTTAGTAGGATTTATCGGCGGTGTAGAAGCAGTAGGAGGTTTTATAACAGGTAATATCGTAAGTGGTTTGATTTTTGCTTTGTTTATGTCTAACTCAGGCGGATTATGGGATAATACAAAAAAATATATTGAAGCCGGAAACCATGGCGGAAAGAATTCTAGCACGCATAAATCAGCAGTAGTAGGTGATACAGTTGGAGATCCATTTAAAGATACTGCTGGGCCATCCATAAATACGCAGATAACAGTTGTATCCTTAATTGCTTCTTTAACAGCAACAATATTCTTAACGTTTTCATTATTTGGTTGATTATAACAAGATATGATTATAACAAATTCGATTATAACAGCTAATTTTGTTTTAACTATAGTTTAACATGATTATATTAACTCATGCTTTATATAAGAAGAGCCTATTCATTATCAAAATCTTGATTTGTTGTAATATCAAGAACGTTGATTTATGAATAGGCTCATTCACTTTAGGATTCTCTATTTGCAATATATAATTTTATCTTATCGATTCTCTTTTTCTTAACGCTTTCAATTTTAAACACTAGATTATCAAGTTCAATTGTTCGATCATCTTGTTCAGTTGGTATTTCGCCCATAGTATCAATTAATAATCCAGAAATGGTTTCATAATTTTCGGATGAGATATCTAAGTCTAATTTATTATTTAGTTCATCAATCGTTAATAAACCATCAATGAGATAAGTAGAGTTATCTAATTTTTTAATTTTAGGTGAACTTTCATCATACTCGTCTTCAATGTCACCCATTACTTCCTCAACTAAGTCTTCCATTGTAACGATACCTGAAAAACCACCATATTCATCAATTAATACAGCGATATGATTTTTTGATTGTTGTAATTCCTTAAATAACTCATAAATATTTTTACTATCTGGTACTAGATACGGTTTTGTTAGGATTGATCTAATATCAACATTTTTATAACCAACTTTTATTGCTTCTTTCATAAAATCCTTAGAATATAGGATTCCAACTATATTATCGATATCATCTTCATAAACAGGGATTCTTGAATATTTTGTTTCAAGCAGATTTTCAATATAATCTTCCTTTGGATCTAAAATATTAATTGCATATATATTAATCTTAGGAGTCATAATCTCCTTAGCAAGTTTATCATCAAATTCAATAATTGAATTTATCATTTCTTTTTCATTTTGATTTAGTACACCATTAACTTGTCCTTCCTCAACTAAGGATTTAATTTCTTCTCTAGATAAAATATCTTCTAATTCATCTTTTTTTGAACCAAAAGCTTTCATGACTAAATTAGTAGAGAAGGTTAATAAACGAATAAAAGGTGCAGCTATTTTCGATATAGACATAATTGGTTTTACTGCGAATAAACTTATCGCTTCAGTTTTTTGTAGTGCAATTCTTTTTGGAACTAATTCTCCAAACACCAAAGTAAAATAAGACAAAATAATTGTAATTAATATTAGAGATATTTGATTTCCGTATGGAATATGAAGTTTGAATAACCAATTACCTAATGGTTCTGATAAACCAGTGGCAGCAGAAGCACTTGAGAAAAATCCAGCTAATGTAATAGCAACTTGGATTGTGGATAAAAATTTAGTAGGTTCATCAAGTAATCTTTGAACAAGTATAGCTCTTTTATCACCTGATTCTGCCATTCGTTTGATTTTATTCTTATTTACTGATACAGTTGCCATCTCTGCACATGAAAAAAATGCATTGATTAAAGTTAATAGTATTAATATAGCTATTTGAAACAAAATATTATTCCCGTCAGGGTCTGATTCCATTGTTACTTTCCTCCTAAAAATATAGTATTGTCATAATAACATATTATCTTCAATATTGCAAGTTAGTGGTTATTTGGCTATCAAAAGTTAGGGCCATCTTAAAATTATTTGCTAGAAAAGAAAATAGTTTAAGATAGCCCTATGTATACTATTGCGGTGTATTATTTCTATTTGTTAATTGATTTATGATTCCGTAGGACATAGTATCAGCTATTTTTAATGCTTGTGCTTCTGTAGAATCGAAGCGAGCTACTTCTACAGAAAATCGGGCATTCATTCGTAAAACAATGATATCTTCTATCATTTTTAAATGCTCATATAGTAAAGTCTGAAGTTGTTTCACAGGCCAATAAGGATTTAAATTAGCTAAAAAAATACTAATATCATCTGCATTAGCATACCACTTTTTTTTATCTTGGTAGAAATCTTCGTTTTTTTCTAATTTAAGATTATTCAATATACTTTCTGCTATTAACAAGTGTTCTGTTAGTAAAAAATCAAATTTTTTTGCATTGTCGATACCATAAAAATTTCTTAATACAACAGCGAAATCATTAGGATTACGCAAAAGACGTTCAGTAACAGAGGGTAAATCATCTAATTCGCATATAGTGCTAATGATAAAACTTCTAGTCCACCAGATATGTTGTTCCCATAACCTGCGAAAGGTATTAATCAAATTAACCTGGTTATTAATGTTAGACATATTATTGTTAAAGTTAAAAAGCATTCGTATCACCTTTATCATTTTTTATATTATATGTGCACATACAATTTTTGTTACATAAATTACTAATATTTTTATATCTTTATTTGCACATACTAAAAGTAAAAAAAGCCTAAGTAAAGTGATACATTATCTATATAAAGTATATAAAAAATATTAGAAATTCAGTAAAAGTATGTAAAAATTTCTTATAGACTATATTAGATTATCATGTTATAATTGTATACCGGTATACTAGTTTTGGTACATAAAAGTCAATTTAAGAATAAATAGATATAAAATTTCAATATTATGTCTAAATTTGTCCTACAATATTGACAGGGTATTGTATATAAGTTATAATAAATTTAAAGTGGGTAAAAAGGGTATGACAAAAGGACAACTAGAAGCTAAGTTAAGTGAAGCGATTAGTAAATATGAAATTGAATATATTGGTAGAGGACCGAAACAGATAAGAACACATATTATAGATGATATGTTAATCGTTCGTGTTCAGGGGATTTTAAGTCCATCAGAGCAAAAGTTAGCAGAGAATCCGCAAGGAATCGAGTTGTTCAAACAAGTACGCACCCTACTATTTGAGAATGGGAGAGGATATTTGGAGACATTAATAAGAGAAGTTATTGATGTAGCCATAGTCAGCACCCATAGTGATATAAGTACAAAAACTGGTGAAAAAATTATAATAATAACTGTAGATAAAAATTTAGAAGATATGCTAAAACAAAAAAATCGGTAGACAATGCAAAATAGCAAAGCTAAGTTGTAAGTAAGCCGATATCCTTGGGCATACTAAGGGTATCGGTTTTTTATATATTTTAGAAAGGATGATAAGGTGAAAGAAGTGTTAGAAAGATTTAATTTATCAGATGATGTAAAGAGTATATTAAGTAATTGTCGTAGCCTAACAATACCAAAAACAAGAGATGAATTATTAGCATTATCATACGGTAGTGAGAATAAGGATAACTATGAAGTTAGATATGAAGTAAATGGTAAAGGTTCATTGCTTGAAGCGACTGTTACACGTTGTAAAAACGGTGTGGTGGTGAATTACCCAGAAGATTATATGCGTAGACGTGATCCTGATTGTCTATTAGTAGCAGATGAATTAGGTACTGATAAACCTAAATATGATGATGTTTATAATGATGATTTTGAACCACTACGTAACGAAACATTTGAATGGTTAAAACAACAAGAATTAGTAGTAGTTCCATTTATGGCTGGTGGATTAGAATATGGATACGAAGCCCTATTATTAGCACCTGCAAATGCAACATTTTTTGCTGCTGCATTAGCTGATTTACAAGGTTTTGTAAATATTAGTGAAACTAAAAATAAATTTACACCAAAAGCAATTGTTTACTTAGCTCCACCTTTCCGTCATACACATTTTAATGGTAAACAAATCGTAGTTCATAACAGATTAAAAGATGTACATGAGGTATTCTCTTATAATCTCTATCCAGGTCCTAGTGCTAAAAAAGGTATCTATGGAGTACTACTTAATATCGGTGAAAATGAAGGTTGGACTACAGTTCACGCTTCCACTGTAAAAGTTATCACTCCTTATGACAATGAAATCGTTATTATGCACGAAGGTGCATCTGGTGGTGGAAAGAGCGAAATGATTGAAAACATCCACCGTGAATTAGATGGAAGAGTTGTATTAGGTAAAAATACTGTAACAAAAGAGAAAACTTATATCGATATTATCGATACTTGTGAATTAAGACCAGTTACAGATGATATGGCACTTTGCCATCCTAAAATGCAAAATGATAGTAAGAAATTAGTTGTAAAAGATGCAGAAAATGGCTGGTTCTTACGTTTAGATTCTATAAAGAGATATGGTACTTCACCACAATTTGAAAGTATATTTACACAACCACCAGAACCATTGGTATTTTTAAATCTTCAAGGAGTAGCTGGAGCAACTTGCTTACCTTGGGAACATACAATTGATTCAGATGGAAAACCTTGTCCTAATCCTAGAGTAATATTACCAAGAGAATTTGTACCTAACATTGTTGAAGACCTTGTAGAGGTAGACGTACGTAGTTTTGGTGTTAGAACTCCTCCTTGTACTAAAAAGAATCCTAGCTATGGTATCTTAGGATTATTCCATATACTTCCACCTGCATTAGCATGGATTTGGAGACTTGTTGCACCAAGAGGATATAACAATCCAAGTATTACTGCTTCTAACGCTATGACTAGTGAAGGTGTTGGTTCTTATTGGCCATTTGCTACAGGTAAAATGGTAACACAAGCTAACCTTTTATTAGATCAGATTAAGAATTCTTCTCATACAAGATATATCTTAATTCCAAATCAACATATTGGAGCATATGAAGTTGGATTTATGCCACAATGGATCACAAGAGAGTATTTATCTAGAAGAGGCGGCGCTAAATTTAAACCAGAACATTTAATAGAGTCACGTTGTAAATTACTTGGTTATAGTTTTGATTCTTTAAAAATTGAAGGACATTACATTAGAAAAGCATTCTTACAACCAGAAATGCAATCAGAAGTAGGTATTGAAGGTTATGATAAAGGCGCTGAAATCTTAACAGATTTCTTTAAAGCAGAACTTATTAAATTTAATACAGATGAACTAGATCCAGTTGGTAAAAAAATTATTGAATGCTTCTTAAGAGATGGTTCTTTAGATGATTACAATGATATTCTTCCTATGAGATATTAATTTTAAAGTATTATTTAGTTTTTAATAGAGTAAATAAAATCTAAATAAAATTAGATTATGAAATAAAAATGCACTGTGAAAACATATACATAACTTGTTTTCATAGTGTTTTTTTACTTTTTTTGAGTTAAAGGAACATGATTGGTTTAAATTGCACTTTATATTTTATTTTAGATCCTTTTTACTTTTTATGAAATTAAAGGAGCATGATTGGTTTAAATCGCACTCTTACATTGTATTATAGATCCTATAATACTTTTATGAAGTAGAGGAGCATGATAGGTTTGAATCGCTTTTTTACTACTTTACGGAACCTTTTTTCATGAATATAGAATTAAGATTTACATATAAATAATAATAAGACCGTTTTGAGAGAAAGAATAAATTTATGGATGAAGAGGGTAGGTTAAAAATTATTAGTGAAAACTATGCTGATTTCATTATAGATTATGAAACAATTACAGAGCGGTTAAAAGAATTCGAGAATGATACGATTAATTTTATTGATCAAAGGCATGCAGTTATATATTTTGATATTAGTAGAACTACTCGAAATTTACTATATGAAACTGGGTATTCTGTAGTTCCAAAATTATTTGGTTTAACAGATACTCAGAATTTGGAAGAGATGGGAGTTAAAAAATTACAAAGCACAGTAGCTCTTTCATTAAGGGGAGAAGGTGTTTTGTTAGGATTTATCGACACAGGAATAGACTATACAAACTCAGTTTTTAAAAATACAGATGGAACAACAAGGATTGTGTCAATCTGGGATCAATCCATTGTGAATTTAAACGCATCAGATGAAATATTTTATTATGGAGAACAATATACCACAGATGAAATTAATCAAGCTTTATTAAGTGATAATCCATTTAGTGTAGTACCTTCTATTGATGAAATTGGGCACGGTACGACCTTAGCAGGGTTAGCAGGTGGTTCCGCGATTGCAGATGCAGATTTCGTGGGTGTTGCACCAGAGTCACAATTTGTTATTGTTAAGTTAAAATCGGCAAAGCTTAATTTAAAGGAATATTTGTGCGTACCGCAGCATGTACAATGTTACCAAGAAAACGACATTATGTTTGCTATTCAGTATTTGTTTAATACTGCAAGAAAGCTAAGGAAGCCAATAGCTATCTGTATTGGTTTAGGTACCAATCAAGGTGCGCATGATGGGAGAAATTATTTAGACCTTTTAATTAGCGGAATAGCAGAACGTATGGGAATTGCTATTGTTATTTCGGCTGGGAATGAAGGAAATACAGGTCATCATTATTTTGGTAGAGTAGATCAAATAACAGGTTATGATACGGTTGAATTAAAAGTAGGTCAAAATGAATATGGATTTACCATGGAAATATGGGGTCAAGCTCCAGGTATTTATTCTATTGATATAGTGTCACCTTCTGGAGAATATATACCACGAATACCTGCTAGATTAGCCGAAAATAGAGAAATCCGTTTCTTATTTGAAAATACTGTTTTATTAATAGATTATCTCTTAGTGGAAGCTCAAACAGGAGATCAATTGATATTTTGTCGTTTTAAAAATCCAGCACCAGGTGTTTGGAAGTTTCGTGTGTATGGAAAAGGAGATATCAATACTGGATTTCATATCTGGTTGCCAATGAGAGGTTTTATTTCTGAAGAGACATATTTTGTTAGACCTAATCCAGATACAACAATAACGAACCCAGGTAATGGTATGTTACCAATTACTATAACTGCTTACGATCATAGAAACCAAAGTATATATCGAAATGCAAGTAGAGGATATAGTAGAGAAAACATTATAAAACCTGATTTAGCTGCCCCAGGAGTGGAAGTTTATGGTCCGACTTTAAATGGAGTATTTAGCACGTTTTCCGGAACAAGTATGTCAGCTGCAGAAGTAACTGGTGTGGCTGCAATGTTATTAGAATGGGGAATTGTACGAGGTAATTATATTTATATGGATACTTTAGAAGTAAAAAAATTTTTAATACGCGGTGTAAAAAGATTACCCAACATTACTTATCCAAACAGAGAATGGGGTTATGGAATGATAGACATCTATCGAACCTTTGAGAGTTTAAGAGGGGAATAGATAAGAATAAATTACCATGTAATCTTCGCATATTGATTCACGAAATGAAACATACTTATTAATGAATTATGTAGACATTAAATTTGTGAGGTGATTAATATGCCAAAAGATAGTCAACCTGATAAAAAGGGTGTTCGCGATGAAAAAGCAAATGGACAGACTCCATTAACTAGAGAAAACCAAAATAAAAATAAAAATGCTAAGAGACAATCTATAAAAAACAATGACGTTTAACTAGGAGGGTATTATGGCTAAGAAAGGTATGAGAAGACCAGATCCTAGTGAACCACATGGTACAATGGAACACCCTGGAATTCACAAAGTAAAAAATGATGCAAAGCCTGTTCCTGAAATACAAGGTAAAGCGAAAGCTGGTCATGAAAAAGCAAATCCTATCAATTTCGATGGAAAATGGTAGACAAAGAAGGTTTATTTGATGAAATTATCTAGAAAGAAATGTTTTTTAGTAGGTGTAATCGTAGCTTTAATTTCTTTTGCACTACTTTTTTTAGGGGTTCGATTTATATTATTAGATGAAATTCTATTTAAAAATATAGTAGCTTATATTGTACAATCCGTTATATTAGGTGGAATTGCCACTATATTGTTATTACTACAGTTTAAGATAGCATTTACATGTTTTTTATCTGGTGTCATAATAGGATTTTTATATATGTATGGAGCCTTTTTGGATGGTATGAATGGATGGGCTGATTTGGCGGGAATAATTTCACTATTTACTTGGGAAATATTTGGGCTAGCAGCTGGATTGATTATTCAACTAATCGTATACATTTATAAAAAATTTAAAACACGAAATCGTGTTTAATTTAAATAGAATACAATTCTTAATTAAGGGACTGTCAGTAACAGCCCCTTTTTTTAGTATTAGTTATAAATTATAAAGCATCTCAATATGTAATGAACATATGAGATGCTTTTTTTGATCTTAGTTTAGACCTAACTCTTTACGTTTCTTTTCAATATGATCAACGTATATCTGAATTGTTTTTTCAGCATCTAATTCAACAACAACCTTACCCAAACCTAACGTTTCAGTAGTTTCAGTTAATGTCTTAACAACTACATCACTACCAGTAATAGATGGAACTGGAGCCACGTGAACTAACCAACCAAGAGCAACTGCAGTACAAGCATCAGCCACTGCTTTTTGTTCAAGATATTCAGGAGCTCCGATTACTAATGGCAATTTGTTGGTGTCAACATTCAGAGCATCTGCTAGTTCTTTTGCTGTATGAGTCATTTTACCGATATCTACACAAGCACCATAAGATAATACTGGTGGAATTCCAAGTTGTTTACATACAGCCTTTAATCCTTCTCCACATTCATCAGCAGCATTCGGATTTGTTAATCCAGTATACTCCATTACAGATGAAGTACATCCACCAGATAATACAAGAATATTATTTTTAATCAATCCTTTTGTAATTCTAAATATATTACTTCCACCTTGCCCAAATCTTGCAGTAGTACATCCAACAATTGTTGCAATTCCACGTATATTACCATTTACTATTTGTTCGATTAATGGATCAAAAGTACCACCTAATGCTTTACGAACTGATTCGGTACTAAAACCAACCATACAATCTGATTTATAAGGTGGAATATAAGTTTTACGGTTTTCTGATTTTCTTTTCTTGAATGTTTCAATCGCCATATCAAGAGCTTTTGCTGCCTGTTCTTGCATCTTTTCAGGTATAAAATCAAGAGTTTCTGTTCCTTGCAATTTAATAACTGGATGAGTACTTAATAATTTTGTTCCAAATCGTTTCGCAAAAAGAGGCATAGTAGGAACGGTACAATTGTAGTCGAACATAAACATATCCACTACACCAGTTGCAAGAAGATATTCTTGTGAGAGCCATTCACCTTCTTGACCACCATAT
Source organism: Anaerocolumna sp. (assembly GCA_029239975.1). GTDB lineage: Bacteria > Bacillota > Clostridia > Lachnospirales > Lachnospiraceae > Anaerocolumna. Next base: position 121,697 of record JARBTX010000001.1, on the reverse strand, counting down.
GCTTCTTGATTATGTGTACCATCATAATTAATAAGTTGTTGTCCTTCACAAACATGTCCAAGTATTTGAATGCCATCTGCACCGGCAGCTTTTGCTTTATCTTGCCATTCTTTGGTGGATGCCATATCAATGGCTACATGAGCCAATAATGGCATATGACCATTGGTTACTATATTGATTGTATTTTCTTTCAGTAGTCCCATGTTTTGTTGTTTCTTCGCAATCTCTTGAGTACCCATAAGGATTTCTTGGATGATATCAAGTAAAAATAGACCTTGATATTCGTTTGCAACACCTAAACGAACACTGTTTAATAAGAAATCAACTGGATCAGAGTTAAAATTAGTCATGCATCGAGTTTGAGCGAAAGCCACTTCACTATAACCACCACCTGGGAATAGGCCAAGTTCATTCCATAACTCTTTTCTTTTGGTTGGTGCAAAGGCTTCTACTGTTTTTGAAGGTTCATAATAAGGAAGATGTATATCATCCATTACCCACTTAGCAAATTGAACAGCCAACTCTGGTATAGGAAGATTAGCATCTAAACCTGCCATATCTGCATATTTTTTAAGTTTCTCAGGATCCCTAATCTTTAACCCACTCTCAGGATGTTCACCAGCAGCCTTTAAAGTTCTTGCAGCTTGTTCACAATGAAAAATATTAGCTGAAGTACCAATAGTTACATGACGATATACAAAGTTTCTAGCAACCATAGTATGTGCATCCACACCACAAGTACCACGTGGTACTTTATCATTAATTCTACATGGACCATTTGCACATAGTTGACAGGATAATCCTTCAATACAGAACTTACATTGTATAGGTTGTTGTTGACTGAATCTATCAAAAACATTAGTCATACCAGCTTCATGAACAACCTTATACATTTCACGCATAGCAGGATCAATTATTACATTTAAAGGATAACCTTCTTTTGACTGATCATCTTTCTTAATATGTTCTCTTTGCCATTCATGGACTTCTTCCATAGTTGGAGAGCCTTCTATGATATTATAATCTACTTGTATACGATTGTGAATATCAGTATGGGTACCTGGATCATTTGAGTGTTCATTTGTTAGTTTACTACCAAAAGTAGTATTATCCCCACGCATGGTTTTCGCGCTGCGTTCAAAGGATTCAATGATATTTTTATCAGACATTACAATTCCTCCTAAGGTATTATTTGTAAGTATAATTTGCATATTTTTAGAATTTTATACTAAAACTACTTGCATATCTTATATCCGAGTAATATAATAGGGATTAAATTAGTAGGAAATAAAATAGTGCGATTTAGATGAAAGTAACAAATGAGTTGAATCTAAATCAATAATAGTTATTTGCAAAATATACTAATTCATTGAGATTAATAAATATGATAGAGGTGAATGATATGTCAAAAACATTGTTAGATATCAAGAATTTAAAAGTAAGTATAGATGATAAAACTATCCTAGAACAATTTGATTTAACAATTGGTCAAGGTGAAGTCCATGTAATTATGGGACCAAATGGTGCAGGTAAATCAACGCTAGGTTTTACTATAATGGGTCATCCAAGATATAGAGTAGATGAAGGTAACATCGTATTTGAAGATGAAGATATTACATACGAGAAAACGGATGTAAGAGCAAAAAAAGGGATTTTTCTGTCATTTCAAAATCCTGAAGAAATTGCCGGTGTTACACTTGAGAATTTTATTAGAGCATCAAAAAATGCTGTAAGTGATAGTACCGTTCGTTTTATGACATTTAAAAAAGAACTTTATAAACAAATGGATGATTTAAGTATGGATCATGATTATGCAAATCGTTATTTTAATGTAGGTTTCTCAGGTGGTGAAAAAAAGAAAACTGAAATTTTACAGATGCTTTTATTGAATCCCAAACTTGCAATATTAGATGAAACAGATTCAGGTCTTGATGTTGATGCAGTAAAAACTGTCTCTAAAGGTGTGGAAGCATTTAAAAATAAGAATAACTCCTTAATTGTAATTACACATAACACAAAGATTCTAGAATATCTTCCTGTAGATTATGTTCATATTTTGTTAAATGGTCGTATAGTGAAAACTGGAGATCGATCTTTAATTGAACAGATAACTTCTAAAGGATTTAAAGAATTTTTAAGTAAATGAAAAAAGGAGTTTAGTAATATAATCGAGATTTTCACAGAGTGAATTGAATTCACCATACAAATATTGTGCTGACACTCAACTTTGCGGTGTTTGGCAGCAAGGAGGTTAATATGGAGACAAAGAATGTAACTAAAACTTATGTAGATGATATAGATCGCAGTATTTATGATGTAAAAGATAAAGTAGATGCATCATTTACTACAAAACGCGGATTAACTTCGGGCATTGTAAATACAATTTCATTAGAAAAAAATGACCCAAGTTGGATGAGAGAATTCCGTCAAAATTCATTAAAAATTTATAATAGAAAAGATTTGCCCAAATGGGGTCCAAGTCTAGACGGTTTAAATATGGAAGATATCGTAACTTATGTTCGCCCCAATACGAAGATGCAATTAAAATGGGATGAAGTGCCAAGTGATATAAAAAATACGTTTGAAAGGTTAGGTATTCCACAAGCAGAAAGAAATTCCTTAGCAGGTGTTGGTGCTCAATATGATTCGGAAGTAGTATATCATAATGTTAGAGAAGAGGTTAAAAGTCTTGGTGTTATTTATACGGATATGGAAAGTGCATTACGTGAACACGAAGATATGGTAAAACAGCATTTTATGAAGTTAGTAACACCAAACGATCACAAATTTGCTGCACTACATGGTGCTGTGTGGTCAGGTGGATCTTTTGTATATGTTCCGCCAGGTGTTTCCGTTGAGATACCGTTACAATCCTACTTTAGACTGAATGCACCGGGAGCTGGTCAATTTGAACATACTTTAATAATTGTTGATAAAGGAGCTACTCTTCATTTTATAGAGGGATGTTCAGCACCTAAATATAATGTAGCTAATTTACATGCAGGTTGTGTAGAGTTGTTCGTTGGTGAAAATGCGAGACTCCGTTATTCAACCATAGAGAATTGGTCTAAAAATATGTTTAATTTAAATACGAAAAGAGCAGTTATTGAAAAGGGTGGTACCATAGAATGGGTATCTGGTTCTTTTGGTTCTCATGTATCTTATCTATATCCTATGAGTATTTTAAAGGGAGAAAATTCTAAGATGGAATATACAGGAATCACCTTTGCAGGTAAGGGTCAGAATTTAGATACAGGAGTAAAAGTGATTCATGCTGCAAAAGGAACAACATCACACATGAGTTCAAAATCAATCTCTAAAGATGGTGGTGGATCTACATTTCGTAGTGCTGTTAAAGTATTAAGAGACGCATCTGGCAGTAAATCTTCTGTTTCCTGTGAATCGCTTATGCTTGATAATCGCTCAAGATCAGATACAATTCCAGTTATGGATATAAGAAATGATGAGGTTGATATCGGACATGAAGCTAAAATTGGTAGAATTAGTGATGAAACCATATTTTATCTTATGAGTCGTGGTATCAGTGAAATAGAGGCAAGAGCCATGATCGTTAGTGGTTTTGCTGAACCCATAGCAAAAGAATTACCACTGGAATATGCTGTTGAAATGAATAACTTGATTCGATTAGAGATGGAAGGTAGCATAGGTTAAAATAGGAGGTCATCAAATGAATATAGATTTAAAACATGTTAATAGTCTACCTGTACGTACCTGGAGTTGGCTTGATATAAACGATTGTACCATTAGTGAAACAATTTCGGATATTGTTGCATATAAGAAACATTATATCAAATCAGGTCATGAGTTTGTTCAGGAAAATACGATACAAGATGAAATAGTATTACAAGAACTACATACCAATATTAAAACTGGTATGGGTACAGAAACAGAACAATTTCTTACAGAAAATAAAAATTGTGGTATCTCGATTCGTATACCAAAAGGAAGAAAGCTTACAGAGCCAATTATGTTGCAATATGAAATGGATGATAGAAATCCAACTGTGATTGATGTAAATCACATTGTAGCGGATGATTATAGTGATGTTACGATAATAATATGTTATAAAACCACTAGCAATGATATAGCATTCCATGGTGGATTAACGTATCTATATGCTGGGAAGGAAGCTACAATTAATCTCATACAGGTACAGTTAATGAATGAAAAAGCAATACATTTTAATGATATCGGTATCTTAACGAGAGATGAAGGTAAAGTGAATCTAATACATGCTGAACTAGGAGCACAGAGAGTAATAAATGGATGTATGACTGATTTACAGGGAAAAGCAAGTGAATTAGACATTCGTACAATATATTTTGGTGATAAAGATCGTTCGCTGGACTTTAATTATGTAGTAAATCATATAGGAAAACAAACGAAAAGTGAGTTAAATGTGAATGGAGCTTTATTAGATGAGAGTATTAAAAAATTAAGAGGTACCATTGATTTTAAAAAAGGAGCTATGGGTGCAATAGGACACGAAGGTGAATATAATCTTTTATTTAGCCCTAAGATAAAAAACATAACAGCACCACTAATCTTATGTGGTGAAGATAATGTAGAAGGAAAACACGCAACAAATAGTGGAAGGATAGATGAGAACAAATTATTCTACATGATGTCCCGTGGTCTTGATGAGATAAGTGCCAAAAAACTTATGATTGATGCATGGTTTCAGCCAATTATAGATAACATTCCAGATCAATCTCTGAAAGATCAAATTGTGGAATATGTGAAAGAGAGGTTAAGTTATGCCTAAATCCTATCGTGATGATTTTCCTATATTACAGAATGAAAATCAAAGTAAACCACTCATATATTTTGACAATGCAGCTACTACACAAAAACCTTATACAGTTTTAGAAGCGATAGATAATTATTATAAAGTGTTTAATGCTAATCCACATAGAGGACTTTATTCTTTAAGTGTTAAAGCTACGAAAGCTTATGAAGATGCAAGGGAATCCGTTGCAGAATTTATTGGTGCAAAAAAACCAAGTGAAATTATTTTTACTAGGAATGCAACAGAAGCTCTTAATCTATTAGCTTACAGTTATGGTAGAATGGTGTTGCAAGATGGTGATGAAATTGTAATTTCAATTGCTGAACACCATAGTAATATAATACCTTGGCAGCAAGTAGCAAAAGAAAAAGGAGCAATTCTTAAGTTTTTATATCTTGATAAACATGGACAAATTACAGAAGATGAGATTCATAATAAGATTACAAATAAAACAAAAATTGTCGCAGTTGCACATGTTTCAAATGTGTTAGGTACGATTAATCCTATAGAAAATATTATAGAGAAAGCTCATAAATGTGGTGCAAAAGTTATTCTTGATTGCGCGCAAAGTATTCCACATATGGAAGTAAATGTAACAAAGTTAGATGTAGACTTTATCACATTTTCCGGACATAAGATGCTAGCACCTATGGGGATTGGTGTTTTATATGGAAAAGAAGATTTTTTAAATGTCATGCCACCGTTTATGACTGGTGGTGAAATGATAGAATATGTAGACGAGCAAGAATCTACATTTGCACCACTTCCACAAAAATTTGAAGCTGGAACTCCAAATGTTGGCGGTGCGATAGGATTAGCTAAGGCTATAGAATACATTAAAACCGTTGGATATGATAATATCAGCAAAATCGAAGATGAATTAACAGAATATGCATTGGAACAAATGGTTAAAATACCACATATAGAAATATATGGAGAAATTAATAGTAAAAAAGACCGATGTGGGGTAATATCTTTTAATATAAAAGATGTTCATCCACATGATACAGCTTCTATATTAGACGCTGATGGGATTGCTATAAGAGCAGGGCATCATTGTGCTCAACCTTTAATGAAATACTTAAGCTTAGCAGCTACTTGTAGAATTAGTTTTTATTTTTATAATACGAAGGAAGAAATTGATGTTTTTATAAATAGTCTTAAAAATGTAAGGAGGTGGCTTCATAATGGGGATTGAACAATTTTACACCGAAGTAATCAAAGAACATACAAATTCCAATAGAAATAAACACCATATTGAATGTCCTACGGCAATTATTAAGGGAATTAATCCAAGTTGTGGTGATGAAATATCTTTAGAAATACGCGAAAAGAATGGAATGATTGAAGATGCTGCCTTTACAGGTAGTGGTTGTGCAATATCCCAAGCATCTGCGTCAATTATGATTGATTTAATTAAAGATAAACAAGTCAGTGAGGCATTAAATCTTGCAAAAACTTTTTTTGGAATGATAAAACATGAAATAACTAGCGAAGATCAACTTGATATATTAGAAGATGCAATTGCGTTAAAAGATATATCTCATATGCCTGCAAGAGTGAAATGTGCAGTATTAGGATGGCATACATTAGAAGATGCTCTGAATAAATAAAAAGTTAATATATATAGAAGATGTTTGAATGAAATAAAAATCCTGTGGAATAACTTTTATATAGTGTTATTCTACAGGATTTTTGTTGGATAGGAAGAACTTAAGCTTATATATAAGTTCTTCTAAGTTCCAAATATAAAAAAGCTTTATTTTATGTATAACATAATATTTAACGTAATACAATTTGTTAATATGTTATTATTAATTAAAATATGTATTATAATGTTATGATTTTATTCTTCTTCCACCGTTATAACAGACGCAGGGCAACTTTCGATTGCCTCATTTACAGCATCTAATTCATCTGTAGGAATAATGTCTACATTAACTTTGGCATAAGCATTTTTACTCATACTAAATACCACAGGACAAATATCAGTGCAGAGTCCGCATCCGATGCAACCACTTTTCTCAATTTTTGCTTTCATAACAGGAATCCTCCATTCATTTTTGTTACATAAAGTTATTTGGTATTATTATATCGACTTATTTAGACAAGTCTACAATTTATTTTAACAGATGTTGTTTATTATTACAATAAATATTCTCGAAAACTTAGTACATAATATTAAAACATACAAATATTATGTGTTTTATATATACAATTTTGGTAGATATAGTTAAAATATCTATAAAATGGATAGGAGGAAGTAGCAGCATGACTACTTTTGAAGAATTATACAAGAGATTAGTACAAGATACATTAGATGGAACAGAATCAACAGGGTCCATCACAGATTATGATCCGCATCATTTAGATTGTTTATTAAATCCAAAAAAGTATGCACCAGTATTAAAAATCGGAAATTGTAATTGCCCACCTGATCATCCTAGTGCATGTTCTGAAAGTTGCATTTTTAATGCTATAGCACCCAATAAGGATGGTGGCATTACAATAGACAAGGATTTATGTGTTGGTTGTTATGCATGTATCGACAATTGTAAATCAGAGAAGTTAACAGCAAGTCGTGATGTTCTACCAGCTCTAAACGCAGTTCGCACAGCGAAAGGACCAGCGTATGCATTAATCGCGCCTGCATTTTTAGGACAATTTAGTAAAGAGGTAACACCAGGTAAATTACGAACAGCTTTCAAAAAGCTTGGTTTCTCAGGCATGATTGAAGTTGCTTTATTCGCAGACATACTTACCTTAAAAGAAGCTTTAGAATTTGATAAGAATATCAATACAGAAACAGATTACCAGCTAACTAGTTGTTGTTGTCCTATGTGGATAGGTATGATTAGAAGAGTTTATAATGAACTTATGCCCCATGTACCTGGAGCTGTTTCGCCAATGATCGCAAGTGGAAGGACAATAAAATTCTTATATCCAAATGCAGTAACTATTTTTATAGGACCATGTATTGCAAAAAAAGCTGAAGCTAGAGAGAAAGATATTGCAGATGCAGTAGATTATGTACTTACTTTTCAAGAAATTCATGATGTGTTTGAAGCGGCAGGGATTGATCCGAGTAAAATGGAAGAAAGCGAGAAAGATCATTCATCTAGAGCTGGTAGAATCTATGCACGAACTGGTGGGGTAAGTGAAGCAGTACAAAAAACCGTAAAAAGACTTAATCCAAATCGTAAAATTACAGTAAGAACCATGCAAGCTGATGGGGTACCAGCATGTAAAGAAATGATGAATCATTTGCGGAGTGGGGAAACAAATGCAAATTTCTTTGAAGGTATGGGATGTGTAGGTGGATGTGTAGGTGGACCGAAGGTAATGATTGATAAAGAAGAAGGAAGAAAACATGTTATGGAATATGGAGATGCAGCACCATACCCAACACCTATTGATAATCCTTATGTTATTGAATTATTGCATAGATTAGGTTTTGACACTGTGGAAAGCTTATTAGAGCACAGTGACATATTTACAAGAGATTTTTAAATTAAACTGTGGTGATTGTCTTTACTGTGACTTTGACAAAGATTGTTTTATAAAAGCTGAGAAACTGTGATTGTCTTTATTGTGACTTTGTCAGAATTAATTAAATAAAAAAACTGCGAAACTGTGATTGTCCTACTGTGACAAAGTCACAGTTTTTTTATTGTCTGTTTGTTAGAATGAGTTCAGAAATTAGAAAGAAACAACAAAAAAGATCTATAGAGCACATATAAATTATAAAAAGTGATTGATTATAAATTTGTTTTTCATAAAGAAAGTGAGGATAAATATGAGTAAAATAATTATAGTTGGTGGGGTTGCAGGTGGAGCATCTGCTGCGGCAAGACTTAGAAGATTAGATGAATATGCTGAAATTATAATGTTTGAAAGAGGACAATACATTTCCTTTGCAAATTGTGGTTTACCATATTATATCGGTGGTGAAATTACAGAAAAAGAAGCTTTAACGTTACAAACACCAGAGAGTTTTCATGCAAGATTTCGAGTTGATGTAAGAGTATTGCAAGAAGTTATAGGAATTAACACCAATGAAAAAATAGTTACAGTAAAAAACTTAAAAACTGACGAAATTTATGAAGAAAGTTATGATAAATTACTATTATCTCCTGGTGCAGAACCAGCAAAACCAAATATCATCGGTGCAGATAATCCTAAAGTTTTTACCTTACGTAATATACCAGATACTTATAAAATAAAAGATTATGTGAACCAAACTCATGTTACAAGTGCTGTAATCGTTGGAGGCGGATATATTGGTATAGAAATGGCCGAAAATCTTCATGCAGCTGGATTAAAAGTTACAGTAGTAGAATTTGCTGACCACGTAATTGCACCACTTGATTATGATATGGCATGTGATGTTCATAATCATATTCGAAGTAAGGGAGTAAACTTAATATTAAAAGATGGTGTAAAAGAAATTCATAATAATGGGAATCAATTAAAAGTTATGATTGGAAGTGGCGAACTTATCACAGATATGGTTATTATGTCAGTTGGTGTTCGACCAGAAAGTTCACTTGCAAAGATGGCAGGTTTAGCAGTAAACCCACGTGGGGCAATTGTTGTTAATAATCAAATGCAGACTTCGAATCCAGATGTATATGCAGTGGGTGATGCCATCGAGATAAAAGATTTTATAACTGGTGAAGCGGGTTTTATTCCATTAGCAGGACCTGCTAATAAACAAGGAAGAATAGCAGCAGATAATATTTGTGGAATTCCTAGTTCCTATAATGGTACACAAGGTACAGGAATATTAAAATGTTTTGATATGACTATAGCAACAACAGGTATTACCGAATCAAAAGCAAAACAACTTAATCTAAACTACGAGAAATCTTTTACCTATTCAACATCACATGCTTCTTATTATCCAGGCGCTGTTAATATGTCTATTAAGATTATTTTTAATAAAGAAAATGGTAAGCTTCTTGGGGCACAGGTAGTTGGATATGATGGTGCGGATAAACGTCTTGATGTACTTGCAACAGCAATCAGAGCAGAAATGACGGTTTATGATTTAACAGAATTAGAATTGGCATATGCACCACCATTTTCATCTGCAAAAGACCCAGTAAATATGGCTGGTTTTGTGGCAGAGAATATCTTAACTAGTAAACATAAAATCTTCCATTGGCATGATGTAGAAAGTATTCCAAGAGATGGTAGTGCTACATTACTAGATATTCGTACGAAGGAAGAGTATGATAATGGTTCTATAGAAGGTTTTCGAAATATTGCATTAGACGAATTACGTGAGAATCTAAATACGCTTGATAAATCCAAACCTATTTATGTAACCTGTCAAATTGGACTAAGGGGATATTTAGCATGTAGAATATTAGAACAAAATGGTTACGATTGTTATAATCTAGCAGGCGGATATCGATTATATAATAGTATATTGAATCAACAATCCATGATAACACGTGATGAAGAAAGAGTCGATTTGAGTAAAGTATCAGCTGCTGAACTTAAAGATGATTCCAATGTTAAAACAATCGAAATTAATGCATGTGGGTTACAATGTCCAGGACCAATTATGAAATTGGCTGAAGCTGTGAAAAACGCAAACGAAGGAGATATTGTTGAAATAAAAACTACGGATCAAGCATTTGCATCCGATGTGGATGGTTGGTGTAGGAGAACTGGGAATACATTTCTTGATATGGAAACTGAAAAGGGTATATCCAAAGCAATTATAAGGAAAGGTTGTACGAATAAATTCGAAGATAAAGATTGCAGTAATATCGTATCGGAAGGAAACAATAAGAATATTATCGTATTTTCCGGTGATTTAGACAAAGCAATTGCATCTTTCATCATTGCAAATGCATCTGCTGCCATGGGTCGTAAAGTTAGTATGTTCTTTACTTTCTGGGGATTGAATATACTTAGAAAACCAGAAAAGGTAAAAGTTAAAAAGGATGTTATAAGCAAAATGTTTGGTGCGATGATGCCAAGGGGAAGTAAAAAGTTATCCCTATCCAAAATGAATATGGGTGGTATGGGAGCTAAAATGATTCGTATGGTTATGAAAAATAAGAATATTGATAGCTTAGAAAGTTTAATTCAAGCATCGTTAGACAATGGAGTTGAGTTAATTGCTTGTACTATGAGCATGGATGTAATGGGGATAAAAATGGATGAATTAATTGATGGTGTGAAACCAGGTGGTGCAGCTGCTATGTTAGCGAATGCAGAAGAATCCGATATGTCTTTATTCATTTCATAAAATAATTTAAAATATTAAACAGTTACTGCAAAATAGTATTTTTTGTAGTAACTGTTTTTTAATACTAAAAAAATCATAAAGTTTTTATAGTAAGTTTGCTTCTCAAATAGTGCGAAAAATAAATGCATAAAAGCAATTTTTAAGGGTAATAATTTTAATACATAGAAAGGGAGAAATAGTATAAAAACCTTGATTTTCATAAGGTGAATTGCTTTTCTATAATTGGAGGAAAATATGGAGAATGCTCATTTAGGAACAACTACTTTAGATAGAAATAATAAATATGTTAATGAAGAAGGTTACACCGATAAGGTAGATTTTTTTCATAACATAGATAAGCATATTATGGAAGACGTGAATCCATCTAAGTATTTAAATGAGATTTATAAGTATAATCTTTTTAAGGAAAGACCCTTTACTATGTTGTATCGATTAAAAGAGGCAATGCAATCACCTATTCACCATCCGGAAGGGAATGCATGGAACCATACTATGCTGGTACTTGATAATGCAGCAGAAGTAAGAGATAAAAGCAAAAATCCCAGAGTATTTATGTGGGCTGCACTACTCCATGACATTGGTAAACCGGATACTACCAGGAACCGAAAAGGAAAAATTACATCTTATGACCATGATTCGGTAGGAGCAATATTAACCAAAGAATTTCTGGAGTATTTCTCTTGTCAAGAAGAATTCATAGAAAGCGTTGTATACTTGGTAAGATACCATATGCATATTCTTTATGTTTTAAAGGATTTACCTTTTGGAGATATTGAAGGAATGAAAAAAAATGTGGATTTAGATGAACTTGCATTGTTGGGATTGTGTGATAGATTAGGAAGACTCAATCTAGATCGAGAAAAAGAAGAAGATGATATACGTCATTTTCTTAGAAAAATAAATAAAAAGAAAGGTTAGGAAAAAGTCATGGCAAAAAATAAAGACAATAAAGGTGCTAGTGCAAAGAATAAAAGCCAAAATAAGACCACTAATTTAGTGGATGCTAACACTTCTAATTCAACAAGTACTTCTAATAAGGCTAACACAAGTACAGGTAAAAAATAATACGCTATAACTTCCTAAATTGCTAGTATTTTTGAAATACTAGCAATTTTTTTTGTACGTTAATAGTAAAATATTCCAATAATGGTATTAATGGTAAATCTGTGGATAATACTAACAATAATAGTTGGTGAAAAATTAATCTCCTACAATTAGGAAAAATAATGCAGTTTCTTTCTCACATTTTTCTCAAAACTATATGTTACTTTCTAGAAGGCACTAAAACAATAATTTTTAAATGGAGGTCTATATGAAGAAAAAATTGATTATTACATTTCTATTCATATTTGTAGTATTATCCTTATTTGGATGTAAAAAGAAAGAAAATACGAATACAGATACCACAAAAGAAGAAGATATTACAGAAAATGTAACAGAGGAACTTGAAAGTGCAATGGGACAACAGACTAAGATAGAAGTAGCTGGGTGGATCATCGATGTACTAGATCATAGAATTGATACTTCTATGGAAAATGTCAGCGTAGTTTTAGGATATACTGATGTGGGAACGAACACTTTCACAAAAGAAGCACAAGATGGATATGAATATTGTCTTGTGAAAATGAACATAGAAAAGTTAGATAGTATGGAAAATATTGAATGGGATAAATTTTATCTAACCGATGACTTAGGGAATCAATATAATCGACTAGATGATTCGTTTATTTCTGATTTAGGTATGAAGAGAATGCCAGGTACTGATTTAAACTTTGGTACCAATGATGGCTGGATTGCATATGAAGTAAAAGAAGGTTATACAAGTTTAAAATTATCTTACAATTTTAATGATGAAAAATATGAGTACAGCATCTTAACAAAAGAAGATATAGATAAAGCAGATAATAGTTTAGTGCCTGAATATGTAGATTATTTAGAAAATCAAAAAAATGTAGATAATAATCTTTTAACTGAATCGAAAAAAGGATATACATTAGATAACCCACTTATTGTTGTTAATCCATATGGTAATTCACCGTTATCTGCTATAGCTATATTTGATACGGAGAAAGAAACGGGAATAGAACTTACGGTAAAAGGTAAGGAAACAGTGGATGATATAAAAACTACTTTTGAAAAATCAAATACACATATTGTTCCAATATATGGATTATATGCTGGTTCTACAACTGAGGTTATATTTGCATTAGATGACGGAACGAAAAAAACCGTATCAATAACAACAGATAATATTAATTCATCCGTTATTAAAGCAGAAGTAACTGCCATAGAGAAAGAAGAGTATGATTATTCTAATTTAACGTTTGTATCAATTCAATCTGATCCTGTATATGGTGTTGCAGTTTATGATAGTGCAGGGGATGCACGTTTGTTATTAGAGGGAAAATCCTTTCCAGTAAAGCGTTTAAATAATGGCAATATTATGTTATCATCACCACGTTTATTAAAAACACAGTATTATAGTACAGGTCTTTTAGAGATGGATTTAAATGGTAGAGTAATCCATGATTATTTAATTCCTGGCGGGTATCATCATGATTTTTATGAGCTAGAGAATGGTAATTTGCTTGTTGCAGGAGACCCAGTAGATTTTTCTACAGTGGAAAACTATGTTTATGAGATTGACCGTAAAACAGGTGATATTGTTTATGAATTAGATTTATCAACAATCTTAGATACAACAGATGGTGGTTCTATAAATCGTACAGAAGAAGATTGGTTTCATAATAATTCTGTTTGGTATGATGAAGAAACAAATAATATCATTTTATCTGGACGCCATGTTGATGCGGTTATTGCAGTAAATAAAACTACAAAGAAGTTAAGTTGGATATTAGGTGATCCAACTGGTTGGAAAAATGTTGATAAAAAGTTGTTTTTTACTCCAGTAGGGGACAATTTTGAATGGCAATATGCTCAACATAATGCATCCATTTTACCAAATGGTGATATATTGTTGTTTGATAACGGCGCTGGACGTACAAAAGTAGAAGAGATGGAAGAAAAAGTTACCGGAGATGATGTTTACTCAAGAGCGGTAATTTATCACATGGATTTTGATAATATGACGGTTAAGCAAGTTTGGGAATATGGTAAAGAAAATGGAGCAGAATGGTATTCATCTTTTATTAGTGGAGCATCCTATCTTAGTGAGAATAATATATGGATAACATCCGGTGGTATATTATTTGATAAAGATTCAGATTCCTATGATGTACCATTAAGTAACGTAGCAACGAGCAATAAATTAACTCATATAAATCAAGTAAAAGACAACAAATTAGTTTTTGAATTAGTTTTAAACAATTTAGCATATCGTAGTTATCGTTATCCAATGTATCCGGAATATGTTAATATGGATTTATCTCGTGAAGGAACTTATTTAGGTAATTTAGGAGAGACTAAGACGCTAGATTTAACCGATATTAATTTAGATAATTCTGTAATTACTAGCAATTTTTCAATAGATATTATTCATAATCCTGATCGTTATATAGTAAATGGAAGTTGGAATCAAACAGCCGATGATGCTGCAATCATCTTGAAAAGTAATGAAAATCAAGTGATTGGATATAAAATAGAATCATCTAACAATGTTACAACCACTGAAAATAACTTAATAGATTTTAGCGCTTGGTTCTCAACTGTTGGGCTTGAGGATAGTTCATATCATGTGTACATTAGGAATAATGGAAAAATCTATGATACAGGATATAGCATTGAATAAGTCCTAATAACAACAATGGAATATATATTAGCAATTTAACAAGATTTAAAAACGGGGGCAAAGTGATCAGTCTTAGTACAACACTTTGTTTTGGCAACATGGAGGTTTGTATGAAAAGAATGAAAGTTATTCTGGTCTGGAGTGCTATTGCATTAATCGCTGTATTAATCTTTGGATTATATTATGGATTTGATCAGAAAAAAGAAAGTAGTGATTTTAAGGAATCCGACCAATTATTACATCCAGCAGTCACTACAAATAGTAATATATTAAATAGTATTGAAACAACATTATCTATGGAAGATTCAATGCCTGTTAAAACACTAAAGCAAGATGAACAATTGCAAAAAGAATTGGAATCAGATAAGTACTCACTTACTAATCCACTAGTAGTAGTAGACCCTTATCATAATTCACCACTTACAGCACTAGCTTTATTTACCACAGAGAAGAGTTTAGCTGTTAGAGTAACAGTGAAAGGTAATACACCTAATTGTGATGTTATTGGAGTGGTTGAAGCCGGTACTAGACATAGAGTTCCTATTATCGGTTTATATCCAGATAGAGAGAATACGGTAATAATCGAACTAATGGATGACCAGGGGAAAGTTGTTGATTCCAATACCATTATGGTAGAAACTGATACGTTACCTTCTTCCATGAAAGATATGGTGGATCCTGTTTCAGTCACAGCAGAATCAGCATACGGATTAATTGAAGTATCAGGTCAAGGAACGCCATATCCTTTTGCTTTTGATAGCAATGGTGATATTCGTTGGTATTTGACCATTGAAACGGATGGATACGGCATGTTCCCATTATCTGATAAACGATTTATTGTGTTTTCTGATGATGCTTATGTCCAAACTATATCAAAACCATTTGCCAGTCAAATGTATGAGATGGATCACCTAGGAAGGGTTTATCAAATATACTTTGCTGTGAATGGTGTACATCATGATGTATCAGAAATGACACCAGGTGGAAATTTATTAATACTTTCAAGCTCGAATGATGATCATATAGAAGACATGGTTCAAGAGATTGACAGAAAAACAGGTGAAATAGTAAAATCGCTTGTATTAACTGACATTTTTGGTGATACCTATGTTGATATGGAAGATTGGGCACATTTAAACACAGTATCGTATAACGAAGAAAGTGATACCGTTTTATTAAGTCCACGTAATATTCATTCAGGTATTAAAGTAAATTGGAGTACAAATGAATTAATCTGGATTTTAGGTGATCCAAGATTTTGGGCGGGAACTCCTTTTGAAGATAAAGTACTCTCTGGTATTGGAGATATTATATGGCATTATCAACCACATAGCATTTATGAAGTGAAGGAGGATTTAGACAACAATCCAGATACTATGCATGTTATTATGTTTGATAACCATTGGCATAAGACAAGGAAAGTTGATTATTTTGATGATAATCCAGACTCTTTTGTAACTATTTATACAATCAATGAAAAAGACATGACCGTAACGCAACCACATATTTATGCTGGAGTTAAGTCTAAAATCACATCTAATTCAATCATTGAATATGATGCAGGACGTGTTTTTTTCATGGGTGGGTATTTGGATCCAGTAATAGATAATAAGAATGGTATGATCTATGAATATGATTATGAAACAGAGAAAATATTAAATCAATATGCGTTAAAAGATACCTTTTACCGTGCATATGAATTAACCGTTGATTATAATGTATGTGCCAAACCTTTAGAGACTAGCTCGAATTATTTAAAGGGTGTTCTTAATTCACCAGTTCTTACTAAGAATAAATTAAAGGTTCCAGATGAAACACTAAATAAAGGCATTAATCTTTCACTAAAGGATGTTATTCTCTATTTGAATACTACTGATCATGCAGTCTCTCAGATTGAATTAATTGGAGAGAAAAATTCTTATATAGTAGACTACAAAGGAGACGGAGAAGGTGATTCTTCCTATAAAAAGCTTGTGTATAATAGATTGATACCAATATCTAACTTAGAGGCAGATACTTACCAGATTGTTGTTAATTATAAAGGAGATAGATATAATACGGAAGAGAGCATTACTATTAAATAAAATAAAAACCCAGGAAAGTAACTACTTTTCTGGGTTTCTTTTATATGAATGTTATGATTCCACTAGTATATTGTTTTAAATTTCTTCTAAACTTAACCAAAATTCTACACCATTTGGCTGATTACTAACACCATATCTGCCATGATGAGCATTCATTATAGCTCGTACGAAGTATAATCCCATGCCTATATTATTATTTATATTCCGTGTTCTTGCCTTGTCAGAGCGGTAAAAACGATCCCAGATTAGATTAATTTCGTTAGGCGATATTGACTCACCTTCGTTAAATATTTTAACAAATATATTTTTCTTCTCACGTACTACTGATATTTGTATCACACTTCCATTCGTTGCGTGTTTAATCGCATTGGTCAAATAATTGGTAATGGCTCGTTCTAAATATATACGATTACCTGAAACGTAAAAATGTTCATCAGCTACAAAATTATAGTCTAAGTTTTTATCTAAAAACAATATATCATATGTGAATAAAACATTGGACACTAACTCAGTTATATTTATATCTTCGAATTCAATTTTGGTAAGATTATTTTCCATATAAGATAAAGACAAAAGAGTATGTACTAGATTAGACATATTTTGTATTTCATCTAAAATAACATCATAATAATATTCTTTGTCAATACCTGGTATATCATCTTTTAGAATTTCAGCATAGCCATTTAATACAGATAGAGGAGTTTTTAGCTCATGTGATACATTGGCTACAAAATCTTTTCTCATTTCATCTATCTTAGTTTTATAGCTGATTTCTTTTTCAAGTTCTTGATTTACCGTTGTCAATTCATTAATGGTACTTTCCAATCGATCGGCCATTCTATTTATGTTAATAGATAAGCGACCAATTTCATCTTTTGAATCTCTTTCATGTACCCTTTTAGAAAAATCAAGATTTGAAACATCTAAGGCGAATCGATCAATTTCTTCTATCGGTTTTGATATTTGATTTGCGAATAAATAAACGAATAAAACACCAGCTATTAAGGCAATTGCAGATACATATAGGATGAAAAGGTTTGTCTCATACATATCTTCCTTTATAGCTTTTAATGGTGTTCTTATTAATATATAAAAGATTTCTTGATTTCTTTCAATCACTCCATAAAGAATTAAGATATCATTATTATTCTTTTTTTCTTTTATAACTGGTTGTGCATCTTTCTTAAATTTATAAATATTGGCTTTAAAATTAAAATTAGCACTGATTTTATACTTGTTTTTGTTTGCATCAAAACTGTATTGTTTACTGTTGTAAATCGCTGTTAAACTTTTGTTTGCAATGGTGAATTGTAAATTATTATTATCTTCATAATCTCCCATAATATTAACTAGTTTATCATCTGATACGTTATTTGATTTTTGGATAGTGTTATATGCGCGTTGCATAACATTGTATTTACGATTTACATAAAAAGTCTCTGCAAAGAGATAGTTGGCTGCCAATTGTATTCCAAATACAATAAATAAAATAATCAAAGTAATAACAGTTATTTTCATTTTAATTGATTTAAACATTTTCCACCTCAAAGCGATATCCAATACCATGAATTGTCTTGATATAGGAACTATACGTATTTAATTTAGCTCGTAATTGTTTCACGTGAGTATCGACAGTTCTAATGTCACCATCATAATCATGCCCCCAAACTGAATCAAGTATGATGTCACGTGTCAAGACCAAACCAATATTATGGATAAAATAACATAACAAATCATATTCTTTTGGGCTAAGATCTATTTTTTCATCTTCGATATAAAGCTCTCTTTTGTCATCTATTATGGTTATGGATCCTGCAGTAATGATTGGGTTTTCTTTTGGATAACAGCGTTTTAGTACAGCATCTATATGTGCAAGTAATAACTTCGGTGAAAAAGGTTTAGGTAAAAAATCATCTGCTCCGTGTGAATAATAATTGATTTGATCATATTCTTCACTGCGTGCTGTTAACATAATTATGGGAACTTGTGAATATTCACGTATTTCATTTAAAACTGCATATCCATCTTTTCTTGGCATCATAACATCAAGTAAAACAAGATAAATATCATTTATGTGCTCAAAAAAAATATCTAGAGCATTTTGTCCATCCGATGCTAAGAATATATGATAACCGTTAATTTCTAAAAAATCTTTTAACATACGTTGAATTCTAATTTCATCATCCACTACTAATATGTTTTTTTTATTTTCCATGTTTCTTACCTCATGCAAAGAAAGATATGGATATTATTACGAATAATTATGTCCTTTATGTGACAAATCAAAAAAATATGCTAAAAATGGAAGATGTTATAAAAAAATACCACATAATCGTATAATCGAATTATGTGATATTTTGAAATTAACCTAATTTTTAATTTATGCTTCAGCGATATTCATTAAATGATCAGCTACACGTTCTAAATCAGTCAATATCTCATCATATAAAATTCCAGATTCAATATTACATTCACCATTTGTAACGCGATCAATGTGATTATTTCTAAATTGTTCTGTATATCTATCTACCTTAGTTTCTAATAAGGATACTTTTTCTTTTCGTTGAGCGTAAGTGAAGCTTTTATTTTCAATAATTGAAAACATCTCAAGAATAGCATCACGAATCATACCAAGTTCTTCTAAACCTTTTGCAGAGAAAGTTAGATTATGTTCTGCACATTGATTTGTGTGTTCTGCTACATTTAATGCATGATCACCAATACGCTCTAGATTACTTGTAATTACTAATTGTTTATTAATAGCTAAGGATGAATCTTTTGAAAGATTTAATTCATTGGTTTTAATAATGAATTTTTTAATCTCTTTATTTAAGAAATCGATAACATCTTCTTGATAATTTACTTTATCAAAGATTGCTTTATCAGGATTATTAAAATCAGACATAGCAAGTGCAATATTATCTCTTGTAAGAGCTTCCATTCTGCTTAATTCTGCTTCTAAACTTACGATAGCAACAGAAGTCTCAATCATTTTATTATTATCGATAAACTCTAATTTCATTTGAGTATCAGTTTTATCTTCACCTTTAATTAACTTAAGAGCTATTTTTCCTAACATTGAACCAAAAGGTAATAGTAGAATAGTTGTAGCAATATTGAAACTTGTATGCAAGTTAGCAATTTGCTTTACTGTATCACCAGGTGCTAGTTTTATCATCCACTCATCGAGCGGCAATATAAAGCTTACAGTGATAAATAATACTGTTCCGAAAACATTGAATAATACATGACATAATGCAGCTCTTCTTGCGTTTTTACTGCTTCCAATAGATGCAAGTAATGCTGTGATACATGTACCAATATTTTGTCCAAAAACTACATACATAGCGCCACCAATACCAATTAATCCTTGTGCTGCCATTGCTTGTAGAATACCTACGGATGCAGATGAACTTTGAATGATACATGTTACAAGTGTACCTGTTAAAACGCCTACGAAAGGATTGCTAAAATTAGTCATTAAAGATCTAAATTCAGGAACATCTCTAAGTGGCTTCATTGCACCACTCATTGTAGTCATTCCTATAAATAACATACCTAAACCAATAATAACTAATCCTAAATGATTCAGTCTTTGTCTTTTAGCAAAGAATATAAGTAATACACCGACAAAAGCGATTACTGGTGCTATTGTACCGATATCAAGTGCAATTAATTGACCGGTTACAGTTGTTCCAATATTAGCACCCATGATAACACCAATTGCTTGAGATAAATTCATCAAACCTGCATTAACAAAACCAACAACCATGACTGTAGTTGCAGATGAGCTTTGAATGATAGCAGTTACACCAACACCTACTAACATACCTAAAAAGCGATTTGTTGTTAATTTTTCAAGAATTTTCTGCAATTGTGTTCCTGCTACTAATTCAAGACCATCACCCATGATCTTCATACCATATAAAAATAATGCTAGTCCGCCTAATAAAGCGAAAAAATCTGTGAGTTTCATTAAATCAAAATCCTCCTAATAAATAATAAACCTTATTAATATCCTTATTTTTGGATATCCTATTCATAATGAATACACTTGTCTCTATTGGTTAACTTCAATATTTCTTATTTTAACACAATAATTTTTTGCTGTGAATAAATTATTGTACAAAACTTTTCATAAAAATTTAAGTTAACATTCTCTCCTTTCTTATCTATTGTAAACTAGTGTTAAGATTTAATCAATTATTATTAATAATTTTGTAAAGTTGTAGTAAGAAATATATTTTTTTAAAAGGTTAAATAAAAATTTAACAAAGTTTGTATTTTATGATAGATTTATTTTATATTTTGGTGTATTATTAATCCCGTGGCATTAGTCGATATTAAAATTATAAAAATTATTTATACTGTTCAATAATAGAACAAAGATATACTTTAGGAGGACACCATGAGAAAGACAAAAATAGTTTGTACGCTAGGTCCAGCAACAGATCGTGAAGGAGTATTAAGAGAATTAGTTTTGGCGGGTATGGATGTTGCAAGATTCAATTTCTCTCATGCAGACCATGAAGAACATTTGAATCGTTTAAAAAACCTAATAAAAATAAGAGAAGAACTAAATTTACCAATTGCTGCATTACTTGATACAAAGGGTCCTGAAATAAGAATAGGCAGATTTAAAGATGGAAAAATAAACTTAGTAAAAGGTCAAACTTTTACTTTAACTATAAATGACGTAGAAGGTACTACTGAATGTGTTTCCATAAATTGTGATAGTTTAGTAGGAGATATTGTACCAGGTGCAAAAGTTCTTATTGATGATGGTCTAATTGAATTAACAGTAAATAGTAAAACAGATACGGATATCATTTGTACTGTTAATAATGATGGGGCAATATCCAATAATAAAGGTGTGAATGTACCTGGAACCAATCTATCAATGCCTTTTATTAGCAAGAAGGATAGAGATGATATCATTTTTGGTATACAAAGTGGTTACGATTTTATTGCAGCATCCTTTACTAGATGTGCAGAAGATATTTTAGAAATACGTAAAATTTTAGAAGAATACAATTGTACTACCACGAACATTATTGCAAAAATTGAGAATTTACAAGGTGTTGAAAACATTGATGAAATTATAGCAGTTTCAGATGGTATTATGATTGCCCGTGGTGATATGGGTGTTGAAATACCGAATGAAGATGTACCAGTTATACAGAAAATGATTATTAAAAAAGTATATAATGCTGGAAAACAGGTTATTACAGCTACTCAGATGCTTGATTCAATGATGAAAAATCCTAGACCTACAAGAGCAGAGACAACTGACGTGGCTAATGCTATCTATGATGGTACTAGTGCAATTATGTTATCTGGAGAAACAGCAGCAGGTTTATACCCAATTGAAGCATTAAAAACTATGGTTCGTATTGCTATAAGAACAGAGCAAGATATTGATTTTAAAAAGCGTTTCCGTATGTTAGAATCAAAAGAAAATCCAGATATTACAGATGCAATATCTCATGCGACTTGTACAACAGCTCATGACTTAAATGCAACAGCTATTATAACAGTAACAAAATCAGGCAAGACAGCAAGAATGATTTCAAGATATCGTCCTGCATGTACTATTATTGGTTGTACAACATATGAACATGTTTGCAGACAATTAAATTTATCATGGGGTGTTAAACCAATTCTTATTAAAGAAGAAAAGGATACATTCGAATTATTTGAACATGCTGTGGCAACTGTTGAAGAAAAAGGACTTTTAAACAAAGGTGATCTTACAGTAATTACTGCGGGAGTTCCACTTGGTATATCAGGAACAACCAATATGTTAAAAGTTCATATAGCAGGGAACCAATATTAATAATAATTAATTTGATGCTTTGGAGGAAGAATGTTAGTATTGCTTATTCTGGTAGTAGGAATAGTAGTTGGTATTAAATTATTTCCTGCAAAATTAAAAAAATTAAACGAACGTGTACAGGTGATAAGTATCTCATTGCTAATATTTGCTATGGGAGTATCTTTAGGTAGTAAACCAGATTTTTTTAAAGAATTATATTCCTTGGGATTTGAAAGTCTGATTTTAACAATTGTGCCAATGGTATTATCTATTATATTGGTTTTTTACTTAACAGAACGTTTCATGAAACACGAAAAATAATACGAAAAAATAGAGGCTGTTTAAAATACTTAGCATAGAAGTAGTTTTTATGATAAGTTTTTTAGACAGCTTTAGCTAAAATATGGAGAAAAAAAGTGGTATATATTGCAATCATATGTTTAATATTAGGGATTTTAAGTGGTAAGTGGATATTTAATGATTCTATATTGAAGAATATTACCTTATACACACCATTTATTTTATACATACTAATGTTTTCTGTAGGAATTAGTGTAGGGTTAAACAAAAGTGTATTTTCTAAAATAAAAGAGTATCATATAAAAATTTTATTAATACCGGTTGGTACTATAATTGCAACTGTGATTGGTGGTATCATAGGAAGTTTAATTCTTGGAATTGATATAAGAAATGGAGCAGCAGTGGCATCAGGATTAGGTTGGTATAGCTTATCTGGAGTAATGATAACTGATATGGCCGGTCCTAGATTAGGTACGATAGCATTTTTAAGTAATCTACTTAGGGAAATAATTTCATTTCTTATCATACCCTTTGTGGCTAGAAGATTTAATAAGTATACAGCAATTGCACCAGCAGGAGCAACCAGTGAAGATACAACCTTACCTATGTTGATTAAATTCACTGATGAAGAAGTAGTGGTTATGGCAATTTTCAATGGAGTAATTTGTTCTTCTGTGGTACCATTATTAATTAAACTATTCTTATCTATCTAAATACAATAATAAAGAAATAAAATACTACCATTATAATTCATATTAATCATAAAATACATACATAATAACGTTAATTAAATTAAGCTTAATAAAATGGTAAGTTTATGATTATGATTTTGTGTGGAGGTATATTATGCGTAAAAAATTGAATGGTTTGATATATTTAATAGTAATTATTATCACGTTTTGTTCTTGTGATTTGAGAAATAAAGATAACAATAATGACAATGGGTTAAAAAACATTTCTTTACTTAACTTTACGCAAATTATTGGAAAAAAAGATACGGAAATAATTAACCTACTAGGTGAAGGAGTGAAAGATGTTCCAGATGGTACGTATGTTATCACTCGAGAATATCTGTATAAAATACAAGATAATGCCCTTACTGCAATATTATCATATAATGAAAATGGTACAGTACAAGGTGTATACACCTATTTGCCCGAGTATGATGTTAACAAATGGGAAACCTTGTTAACAGATGAATTGGGTATTCCAACAAAAGAACAATTGAATGAAGATAATTCAGAGAATGGGAATGAAATCATCAACATGTACTGGATAGTAAATGATAGATTAGTTTTATTGCATGGTTCTGATGGGTCGTTATCAATACAGATTGAATAGTAATTACTAGAAAGAGGTAGTTATGGATGTTATAAAATGTAATAAACTAGATGAAAAATATCAGTCTGATGTTAGGGAATTAGTTCAAGAATGTCTAAGAGTGGACGGATTAGAAAGAACATTATACCTATCCAATGAAAATAATTATACTTATGAACTAGACTGCTTCTTTCTTCTTTATTTCAATAATAAACTTGTAAGTGTATTAACAATCGATCAACCAACAGAAAAAGAAGCAGAGATTTCAGCTTATACATTACCACAAGAGAGACATAAGGGTTATTTTAAATTATTATTAAACCTTGCGAAAGAGGAATTAGAACAATATCAAATAAATGATATTTATATAGTAAATGAACCATCTAGCAAAGATGGATTACAAAGCATCAATCATATTGGGGCAATATATCGCAAATCAGAGTACTTATTATGTCTTGATTTAAATTTAGAAAACGAGTCAAGACAAAACTATAAATTCATAGAAAATTCATCAATCCAGACAAAAAACACAAATGAATCTGATTTAAATAAAATAGCAAAGATTTGTGCTAATATATTTCATACGACTATTGATGAAGAATACGACTTATTAAACTATGTAATTGAATCCAAAGATTGCTTTAGTATCTCTATATATAATCACAATGAATTTATTGGAATCTGCAACATGAACGTCCAGGATAATAATGCATTTATATTCGGTTTTGGTATAGTACCTAAATATCAAGGTAAAGGTTACGGTAAATTGGCATTAACTATAATTATTAATGAATTAAAGGAAAAAGGTTTTAAATATATTACACTACATGTAGGAAGTGATAATAAAAAAGCTTTTTCTTTATATATAAAATCTGGATTTCAAATAAAGACCCAATATGACTATTATATTTTAGATGAAAGGTAACCGTTATAATTTCTCAAGCATATTATAGCATAAATAGATTTGTAGTTGAGGACAAAATGGCTTATACAATTGTTTTAGATGCAGGTCACGGTGGATATGATAATGGTGCTATTTATGAAGGACGTCTTGAGAAAGATGATAATTTGGACTTAACCTTAGCAATTGGTGAAGTTTTAGCTTATAACGGATTTGATGTGATTTTTACAAGAGTTGATGATGTATATTTATCACCTGTAGAAAGAGCTCAGATTGCTAATGCAGAGGATGCGGACTTATTTGTTTCAATTCATAGAAATTCGGGTCCAACACCCAATGAATATAATGGTGTTCAAACACTCATTTACGATGAAGGTGGATTAAAACAAGAAATTGCTGAAAATGTGAATGAAAGATTAGAAAGTCTTGGTTTTACGAATTTAGGTATTGATATTAGAAATCAGTTAGCAGTACTTCGAAGAACAGATAGCCCGGCGATATTGATTGAAGTAGGTTTTATTAACTCTGACGAAGATAATGTTCTATTTGATGAAAGATTTACCGATATAGCTTATGAAATAGCTTCTGGTATATCAGATGGCTTTGAAACTGAAGGAACGATGCCAACTCAACCGATGAGGCAAGCACAACCGATGCAGCCAACACAGCCGATGCAACCAACACAACCAATGCAGCCAACACAACCGGCGCAACCGATGAGACCTACACAACCGATGAGACCAACTCAACCGATGCAGCCGACACAACCGGCGCAACCGATGAGACCAACTCAACCGATGAGACCAACTCAACCGATGCAGCCGACACAGCCGATGCAGCCAACACAGCCGATGCAGCCAACACAGCCGATGAGGCCAACTCAACCGATGGAGCCAACTCAACCGATGGAGCCAACTCAACCGATGGAACCGACGCAACCGATGCAGCCAGCGCAACCGATGCAGCCGACGCAACCGATGCGTCCAACGCAACCGATGCCAGCGAATGATAGCCCAGTTTATCGAATTCAAGTTGGTTTATTCCGTACTCCATCTAATGCTACTAATTTACAGTATTATATGTCTAGGCTTGGATATACTGTTGATGTAGTTCCACAAGGAGAATTATATGCTGTGCAAGTAGGGCGTCTACCATCTATTGAACGTGCGCAAGAGATAGAAAGAGCCTTAAAGTTACAAGGTTTCGATACGTTAATTGTTCGTGAATAAATTAATGTATATAAAATCAATTGGATAATTATTCATAAAATTTCCTTGCTTTTCCGCAGTAAAGTGTTATAATTAAAATGAGCAAAGACAAAGGGGTAATTGCGTTTAAAATTACGCCCTTTTTTTGTGCTAAGATTTATTTTTGTTAATAAATTTACAAAAAAAGGAGAAAAAAGATGGGATACGTTGATGAGGTAATTGAATTAGTAATCAAAAAAAACCCTGCAGAACCTGAATTCCACCAAGCGGTTAAAGAGGTATTGGAATCTCTTAGACCAGTAGTGGATGCAAATGAAGAAAAATTTAGAAGAGAAGCTTTACTTGAAAGAATAGTAGAGCCAGACAGACAGATTAAGTTTAGAGTGCCTTGGGTAGACGATAAGGGACAAGTACAAGTAAACACTGGTTACCGTGTACAATTTAATAATTCTATTGGGCCTTATAAAGGTGGTTTACGTTTACATCCTTCCGTAAATCTCGGTATTATTAAGTTCTTAGGTTTTGAACAAATTTTTAAAAACTCTTTAACTGGCCTACCTATAGGTGGTGGTAAAGGTGGTTCAGATTTTGATCCTAAAGGTAAATCTGACCGTGAAGTACTTGCATTTTGTACAAGTTTTATAACTGAACTTTACAAGTATATCGGTGCAGATGTTGATGTTCCTGCAGGTGATATTGGTACAGGAGCAAGAGAAATTGGTTACATGTTTGGACAATTTAAAAAAATTAAAGGTACTTATGAAGGAGTACTTACTGGTAAAGGTTTAACTTATGGTGGTTCTTTAGTTAGAACAGAAGCAACTGGTTATGGTTTACTATATTTAACTGAAGAAATGTTAAAATGCAATGGATTAGATATAGCAGGTAAAACAGTTGTAGTGTCTGGTTCTGGTAATGTTGCTATCTATGCAATTCAAAAGGCACATCAACTTGGAGCGAAAGTTGTAACAGCAAGTGATTCCAATGGTTGGGTATATGATGCAGATGGAATTGATGTGGAAACATTGAAAGAAATAAAAGAAGTAAAACGTGCTAGACTTACAGAATATGTAAAATATAGACCAAAGGCAGAATATCATGAAGGTAGAGGCGTATGGAATGTTAAGTGTGACATTGCTCTTCCATGTGCTACACAAAATGAATTACTACTTGAAGATGCAAAAGTATTAGTTGAAAATGGATGTATAGCTGTTGCAGAAGGTGCAAATATGCCAACTACTCTAGATGCAACAGAGTATCTCTTAGCAAATGGTGTTTTATTTGCTCCAGGTAAAGCTGCTAACGCAGGTGGTGTAGCAACTTCAGCTCTTGAAATGTCACAAAATAGTGAGAGATTAAGTTGGACATTTGAAGAAGTCGATGCAAAATTAAAACAAATCATGGTTAATATCTTCCATAATATGTCTAATGCTGCAGAACGTTATAATGCAAAAGGAAATTATGTTGTAGGTGCAAATATTGCAGGTTTCGAAAAAGTTGCGACTGCTATGATTGCGCAAGGTATTTGGTAAAAAACATTTTTTTCATAAAATTAAAAAGACTGGTTTCATTAGGTTTTATACAGGGGAGTATAATTTAAAAAATCCTATGCCAGTTGACTATATAAAAAAGTTTTACGTTGTGTTAACAACGTAAAACTTTTTTTGATTATATCATAAACTTGAGATCTAACTTAAGACTAAATATAGTAGTATTTTTATTCTTGATGATATATAATGACATCTGTGATTAAATAGGAGTAATTCTAATTGGTATGTTACAAAGAGAGGATCTTAGTATGATAAGAAATATAAGCCTAGAAGAAATTTCAGATGGTAAATTATATGAATTAAATGATTTGGTTAAAGCAGATTGTAATGGTTGTGAAGGATGTTTTTCATGTTGTCAAGGAATGGGTAATTCTATAGTTTTGGATCCGCTTGATATATATAAATTAATAAAAAATCTTAATAAATCCATGGAAGAATTGTTAAAAGATAGGATTGAACTTAACGTGGTAGATGGAATTATACTTCCTAATCTAAAGATGTCAGGCTCGGAAGAAAGATGTTCCTTTCTTAATCAGGAAGGTAGATGCAGTATCCATAAGTTTAGACCTGGAATTTGCAGATTATTTCCGTTAGGAAGATATTACGAGAATGAATCTTTTAAATATTTCTTACAAGTTCATGAATGTAAAAAGTCCAATAAAACGAAAGTAAAAGTACGTAAGTGGATAGATACATCAGATATAAAAGAAAATGAGCAATTTATTATAGCTTGGCACTATTTTTTAATTAGTATCCAAGATAAAATCAAGCAAGTTCCAGATAGAGCAAAAGATATTAATATGTATGCATTAGGAACTTTCTTTTTAAAACCATACAATTATAATCTAGATTTTTACACACAGTTTCATGAACGTTTAAATGAGGCAAAAAGCATTATAGCATCCGTAGTTTAAGTTTAATAGGTTATCAAATTAATGAAATATCCATTAGGTAGATTTTTCAAAGCAGTGAATGGTAGTATACAATTCTCTTTTTGGAAATTAAGTACAATTAGGTGATTGTGAAACATCAATGATGTCCCTTATTAATATACAATATGTACGTGTTTAGTTGAATCTTGCCCCCTTAGGGTAATTGAAGCAAAACACGTTCATATTGTATAATCATTTTAATAAACTATATAGTTAGGTAATTACCTATAATAGGAAAATAACAAATCAACGATCTGACATACTTATAGATTCAATTGCTACACTTCCGCCACGTACAACTTCCACCTGTTTGTACTGACTTGTAATTAACTTTATAATATCATCATTTTTGGTTTCAGTTTGAACACATTCTAATAATATGGAATCAAATCCATAATCTGTTATGGACGCTTTAAATACATTTGCAAGTTGAAATAATTCGGTTTTATCTTCTTTGGAACAATTTTTTATCTTAATAAATAATATCTCTTTCATATGAGTTGGGATATTGGTAATATCAATAACCTTTATTACTTCAACAAGACGATTTAATTGTTTTTTGATTTGCTCAAAAGTAACATCATCACTTTTAAGCCCAATTGTCATTCTAGATATGGTTGAGTCTTCCGTAGTACCAACAGTTAAACTTTCTAAGTTATATGATTTACCAGAGAAAAGACCAGATATTTTGGCTAAAACACCTACGTCATTTTCCACATATAATGAAATCCATCTTTTTTTCATAGTAATCTAATTCCTTTCTTATTACATATAGTTTAGTTTATTGTTAACATTCTAAAATCATCTCGCTTAACGGTTTACCACCTTGAACCATAGGAAGTACTAGTTCTTCACTATCTATCATAAATTCAATTATTGTTGGAGCTTTTTCATTTTTCATTGCATTATTAAAAGCTAATTCAATATCTTCTTCCTTTTCTACACGAATTCCAAAGGCCCCATAACTTTCTGCAAGTTTTATAAAATCTGGTGAGTAAGCTGGACAACCATTGTTTGCTCCACCACAATGCTTGCTACAATTTTTCCTAGATCTTAAACAAGTAGAAGAGTAACGTTTACCAAAGAAAAGTTTTTGCCATTGGCGTACCATTCCTAAACAACTATTATTAAAGATACACAAGATTAAAGGCAATTCATTAGCTACTGCTGTTGCCATTTCTTGAATGTTCATCTGCATTCCACCATCCCCTGAGATACAAATTACCTTTCTATCTGGATTACCAAGTTGAGCTCCAATAGCAGCAGGGAATCCAAATCCCATGGTTCCTAGTCCACCAGATGTTAATAGCTGTTTTTGCTCATTTAAGTCAAGAAATTGAGTGGTCCACATTTGATGTTGACCAACATCAGTTACAACTATGGATGATGGAAATAAATCGTTAATTTTATCAATTATTTTCTCTGGTGTAATTCCATCTGTCTGAGTCATACCAATTGGATATTCATTTTTCCATAATTGTATCTGTTCTAACCAGGATGTTATTTTACATGAATGCGCTTCCTGAATCATACTTTCAATCGCGTTTTTTGCATCTGCTACAATTGGTACATCTACTACGATGTTTTTTGAGATAGAAGCAGAATCAATATCGATATGAACAATTTTTGCATTGGGAGCAAATTCACCAAGCTTTCCAGTGATTCTGTCATTAAACCTAGTACCGATGGAAAAGAGTAAATCACACTCACTAATTGCCTTATTACCTGCATAACAGCCATGCATACCTATATTTCCAATAAAAAGGGGATGTTTTGTATCTATAGAACCTTTACCCATAATGGTTGTAACAACTGGTACATTTGTTATCTCAGCTAGTTTCGTAAACGCAGTAGTAGCACGAGAAATAGTTACGCCACCACCAATAAGGAACAATGGTTTCTTTGCTTCGTGAAGCATATCAAGTGCTTTTCTTAATTGTCCAATATGCGCTTTAAAACTTGGTTTATAGCTTCTAATATTAACTTCTTTTGGATAAGTATCACTACCTAAATCAAGTATGACATCTTTCGGGAGATCTACAATAACTGGGCCAGGTTTACCTGTACTTGCTATATAAAATGCTTCTTTGATAATACGACCTAAATCTTCTCTATGGCGTACGGTCACACCATATTTACAGATACTTCTAGTGATGCCAATGATGTCAACTTCTTGAAATGCATCATTTCCGATTAGATGTGTAGGAACTTGCCCAGTAAAACAAACTAAAGGAACACTATCATAATTAGCAGTTGCGATTCCTGTTACTAAATTTGTTGCTCCAGGGCCACTTGTTACTAGACAAACACCAACTTTACCAGTTGACCTAGCATAACCATCAGCAGCATGAATTAAGCCTTGTTCATGCCTTGGAAGGATTAACTCAATGTCATTTTGCTTATACAACTCATCAAATAAATCAATGGCATATCCACCTGGGTAACCAAATAATGTAGTTACACCTTCTTCTTTCAGTGCTTTTACAAATAAATTAGTTCCTGTTACTTTCATATAATTGCTCCTTTCTGTAATAAAAAAACGCCCTAAGCTTATATAAAGCTTAGGGCGAACATTATAGTCCGTGTTACCACCTAAATTCAAAGATTACTCTTTGCTCTTAATCAGTACGGGATAATAAAGGATAATATACAATATAAAATTGCATCCATCATATCTGATACCGCTTTCCTTTTAACGGTGGAAACTCCGGTGAAGTCTACTTAAATAGTATTGTTCGGTTCACAGCTCAAAGGCTACTTCCAAGGCTTACGCCTAAGTTTGTTTTGGCAAACTAAGTTATTCAATCTCAAACAAAGTTTGTTTTTCTCAAACTTTACTCCCGTCATGAAGATTCGCACCAACCATCTTCTCTCTGTGCTTTAGGTGAGTATGTACTTCTCCTAATCATCGCTTTTGGTTATTTATAATTTTTGTAATTATATCAATTTATTTTTATATTGTCAAATGAATTTTTATTAATTGATTAAACAAAGATTTACTATAATTACCATGGAGTAAATAATGATACTTAATTATAAAATGTTTATTTATTTATGATAAAATAAGCATGGCAAATCTTGACAGTAAATATCTTACATATTATAATGTTATTATAAATCGGTTGAAAGAATTGGGAGAGACTAAATGATATTTGTTTGGCGCCGAAGGTGATTCGCGATAACTCTCAGGCAAAAGGACCAATTCTGGACGATTCTCTGGAAAGCGATGTAGCACCGACGAAGCAACTCTGTCTAACTTTAAGTTAGGCAGAAGAATCTTTCAGGTAAATCAACAGAGGCGTATTGAGTAATCAGTACGTCTTTTTTTAATGTAATTTTATTTTTAAGATTCGAGTGTTAAAAGTCGAAGTTAATTCGTGAATGAATATCGGTGTATATATATTCATAATTTAATATATTAACGACTTTTGACTTTCGAATCATTTTTATTTAATTGCGAAAGGGGATTTATATGGAAAAGAAAACTCCACTCTATGAATTACATGTGCAAAACAAGGGAAAAATTGTACCATTTGCTGGTTTTTTATTACCAGTTCAATACGAGACAGGGGTGATAAAAGAACATTTGGCTGTTAGAAATGCTGCTGGTCTTTTTGATGTATCACACATGGGAGAAGTCATAATCAGTGGTCCTGATGCACTAAAAAATGTACAGATGTTAGTAACAAACGATTGTAGCAAAATGATTGATGGGCAAGTAAAGTATAGTCCAATGTGTAATGAAACAGGTGGTGTTGTAGATGATTTATTAGTTTATCGATTAAATAGTGAGAAATACATGATCGTGGTGAATGCTTCCAACCGTGAAAAGGACGTTGCATGGATGAAACAGCATTTGTTTGGAGAAGTCTTGTTTGTGGATAGTTCAGACAATTTCGCTCAAATTGCTTTACAAGGTCCTAATTCATTAACAATTTTAAAGAAATTGACGAAGGAAGATTGTATTCCTTTAAAATATTATACTTTTATCGAAAAGGGAAACATTGCCGGAATACCTTGCCTTATATCAAAGACTGGTTATACCGGAGAAGATGGTTATGAAATTTATTGTGAACCAGACTTCGCACCTAACTTGTGGAAGGAATTGTTAAATGCCGGTAAGGATGAAGGTTTAATTCCATGTGGACTTGGTGCTAGAGATACTCTAAGACTAGAGGCTGCAATGCCATTATATGGACACGAAATGGATGAGACAATTTCACCACTAGAAACGGGATTAAGTTTTGCGGTTAAAATGGATAAAGAAGAGTTTATTGGGAAAAAAGGATTACTATCAAAAGGAGATATCACAAAAAAACGAGTAGGACTTAATATAACAGGAAGGGGAATTGCTAGAGAACATTGCTCTGTATATTATGATGATATAGTAATTGGAGTTACTACTTCCGGAACATTTTGCCCTACTCTTGATAGACCTGTAGCAATGGCATTACTTGATAGTAGTTATTCAGAAATAGGTACCGAGGTAGAGGTAGAAGTACGTGGTAAAAGAATTAGTGCAATAGTTACTAAGTTGCCATTTTATAAATTATCAGATAAATAATTCATAAAACATTCAATACTTTGATAAATACATAGGAATATAAGTGAATAACATAAGAACTAAAAATCTACACAGAAGTCTTGGAATAAATAAAAGAACATAGATTAATCACCACAAAAGATATAAATAAAAAGAACCATGAAGAATCACCACAAAAGATATAAATATATAGAACCATGAAGAATCACCACAAAAGATATAAATATAAAGAACCATGAAGAATCATATAAAAGATTTAATTATAAGGAACCACCAATAATTAAATAAGAGATTTAAATATAAAGAACCTATGATAATCAATATCGGAACATAAGTATATATACGTATGTTCATAAAAAGAGTGTAACAGGATCATGTTTTTAGGAATAAATAAATTATAGATAAAAAAGGAGAAAAGTATGAAGAAAGTAAGACTATTTACAAAAACACATGAATGGGTGGAGTTTATTAACGAAACAACAGCAAGAGTAGGATTATCTGATTATGCTCAAAAGGAATTAGGAGATTTGGTTTTTATTAATTTACCTGAGGTAGAAGATGAAGTAATCGCAGGAGAAACGTTTGCTGATGTAGAATCTGTAAAGGCTGTATCCAATGTATATAGTCCGGTTACAGGAGTTGTAAAAGAGATTAATGAAGAATTGCTTGACCAACCAGAACTAGTAAATTCCAATCCATATGATGCTTGGTTTATGGTCGTTGAAGAAATAACCGTAAAAGAGGAACTACTAACAGAACAAGAATACGATGATCTGATTAGCAGGGAGGAATAAATATGGCAACATACGTGCCAAATACGTTACATGAGCAGCAGAATATGCTAGCTTCCATGGGTTATTCTACGATAGGTGAATTATATTCATCAATACCCAAAGACGTCCTTTTAAATAGACCACTAGAAATTCCAAATGGTCTATCAGAATTTGAAGTAAGAAGTAAAATGACTAGATTAGCAGATGAAAATAAAGTATTTCAAACTATATACAGGGGATGTGGAGCATATCGTCATTATATACCCACAAGTGTGAAATATATAGCTAGTAAAGAAGAGTTTGTAACAGCCTACACCCCGTATCAAGCTGAAATTAGTCAAGGTACGCTTCAAGCAATATTCGAATTCCAAACTATGATTTGTGAATTAACAGGTATGGATGTAGCTAACGCTTCCGTGTATGACGGAGCTACGGCAGCAGCGGAAGCAGTTATTATGTGCAGGGAGAAAAAGCGTACTAAAGTTATACTTTCTAGTACCATTAATCCAGAAGTGATTGAGACAATCAAGACCTACCTTGATGGAACAGAATTTGATATAAGTATAGTACCAGATATAGATGGTCGGACAGATATAGAGTATTTGGAGAAAGTTATATCAGAAGAAACCGCGTGCGTTATGATACAACAACCAAATTATTATGGTCAAATAGAAGACGGTGATGCCATAGGTAAGATTACTAAGGATTGTGGTGCCAAATATATTATGAGTTGTAATCCTATCGCATTAGGAATCCTAAAAACACCATATGAATATGGAGCTGATATTGCAGTAGGTGAAGGTCAGCCTTTAGGGATTCCATTATCTTTTGGTGGACCTTATTTAGGATTTATGGCTACCACTGAAAAATTAATGCGTAAATTACCAGGGAGAATCGTTGGAGAAACACTTGATGCACAAGGGAGAAGAGCATTTGTATTAACATTACAAGCCAGAGAACAACATATTAGGCGAGAAAAAGCTTCCAGTAATATTTGTTCCAATCAGGCTCTCTGTGCCTTAGCGGCTTGTGTATATCTTAGCACTTTAGGTAGAAAAGGGTTAGAGCAGGCTGCAATCTTAAGTATGTCACATGCACATTATCTAGCAGATCAATTATGTGAATTAGGTGATTTTGAGTTGGTTTATCAAGGCGAATTTTTTCATGAGTTCGTAACCAGATATAAAGGTGATGCAAAACATTTGTTAAGATATTTAGAGAATCATGGTATATTAGGAGGCTATCTAATAAACGATAAAGAAGGCTTAATCATATGGTGTGCTACCGAATTAAATACAAAAGAAGAAGTTGACCATCTCATTGAAATTCTTAAGGAGGTGAATGAAAATGAAGTTAATATTTGAAAAAAGTATCACAGATCGAGGCCACGAGATTTTTCCGTCTACTGATGTACCAGAATATAAGTTAGATAGTATGTTTTTAAGAAATAAGAAATTACATTTACCAGAAATATCAGAGACTGATGTTAGTAGGCATTATACAGAACTTGCTAACCGGACCTATGGTGTTAATAATGGCTTTTATCCTCTTGGTTCTTGTACTATGAAATATAATCCCAAACTAAATGAAGAAATTGCAAAGTTACCAGGATTTTCAGACATTCATCCACTGCAGCCTGAATATACAACACAAGGGTGTCTTAAAGTAATGAAATTAGCAGAAAAGTACCTATGTGAAATAACAGGCATGGATTATTTGTCTTTTCAACCAGCAGCAGGAGCTCATGGAGAATATACTGGGCTAAAATTAATTCGTGCTTATCATAACGAGCGAAACGATGAAAAAAGAACAAAGATAATCGTACCTGATTCTGCACATGGTACAAATCCTGCAAGTGCAGCAATGGCTGGTTATTCCGTTATTAATATTCCATCAACTGCAGATGGTTTTGTTGATATCACAGAACTTAAAAAAGTAGTTGGTGAAGACACAGCAGGTTTTATGCTTACGAATCCAAATACAGTTGGATTATTTGATAAGAATATTCTTGAGATAACAGAAATCATTCACCAAGCTGGTGGTCTTAATTATTATGATGGAGCAAATCTGAATGCTATCATGGGTGTAGCAAGACCGGGTGATATGGGATTTGATGTAGTTCATCTAAATCTGCATAAAACATTCTCAACTCCTCACGGTGGTGGTGGACCAGGTGGTGGTCCAGTTGGCTGTAAAGATTTCTTAGGTAAATATTTACCTTTACCAAGAGTAATGGAAGCGGATGGACAATATAAATTAATCTACAAAAACGAAAATGATGATAAAGCAGAATATAGTGCTAGTATTGGAAGAGTAAAAGAATTTTATGGTAACTTTCTTGTGGTTGTAAAAGCTCTTACTTATATACTAACCCTTGGTGGTGATGGATTAAAAAATGCATCTGAAAATGCAGTACTAAATGCTAATTATATGATGAACCAATTAATAGATATCTATCATATGCCGTTTGCTGGACCTTGTATGCATGAGTTTGTCATGAGCTTAGAAGAATTAAAGCATGATACAGGAGTTGCAGCAATAGATATAGCTAAAGCGATTCTAGATTATGGAATTCATCCTCCAACCATGTATTTCCCGCTTATTGTTCATGAAGCTTTAATGCTAGAACCTACCGAAACAGAATCCAAGGAAACTTTAGATAACGTGATTGATATATTAAAAAAGGTTTATAAAGAAGCCACAACAAATCCAGAAGATTTGATTCAAAGTCCAAAAAAGACTCCAATAGGAAGGCCGGATGAAGTTAAGGCGGCTAGAAAGCCTGTCCTTAAATATAACTTTGATTAATTAATAAGTTATATTTTTTGGAGCTATATTTACAAAATGGGAACCCTTAGAAATTATGATATGCAAGGCATAATAAGAAACAAATTATAAAACAAACAAAATGAATAGTAACAATATTCATTTTGTCACAGTTCCTTTTTGCCTTGCAAATCATAATAATATTTTAGTCAACTATAAAAATCTACCTTTAGAGGTAATTTATATTACTTTTATAGATATGATATATCAATAAAAATTCATTAATAACTAAAAAATATTACTTTATTAAATACATATTCATAAAAGAAAGGCGAAAAGATTGATTAATAATATAAAATACATACTTAGTAGTGATAACAATCCTTTTCATAATCTGGCACTGGAAGAATATTTATTATCAAGTGTAAAGACGGGTGAATGTATCTTATATCTTTGGCAGAATGAAAAAACAGTGGTAATTGGTAAGAATCAAAATCCCTGGAAAGAATGTAAAATTAAAGAATTAACGGAAGATGGAGGAAGATTAGTACGAAGATTATCTGGAGGTGGAGCTGTTTTTCATGATTTAGGTAATTTGAACTTTACTTTTCTTGTGCAAAAACAAGATTATGATCTGCAAAAACAATTATCAGTAATTATTAAAGCAGTATCTGCTTTTGGTATAACAGCAGAAGTAACAGGCAGAAATGATATTACAGTAGATGGCAGAAAAATTTCAGGTAATGCATTCTACTCAGATGGTACGCACTCCTATCATCATGGAACCATTTTAGTCGATGTGGATATGGAGAAGTTATCTAAGTACCTTACGGTATCAAAAGATAAGTTAATCTCAAAAGGTGTGGATTCAGTAAGATCAAGGGTTACAAATCTAATGGATTGTGCTAGAGATTTAGAAAATTCTCATATCGCTGATAACACTAATATGCTTAATGTGATAGAGAAGGAAATAAATATTAATACCATGAAAGAACAATTGATTAAAGCTTTTTCAAGTGTGTATCAGTGTCAGCTGGTTCAGATACAGGATACTGCCATCGATAGTAATGAGATAAATCGATTACAGGAGAAGTATTCATCGTGGGAATGGAATTATGGTAAAAAAATAGAATTTGACTATTCTTTTGGTAGTAGATTTGATTGGGGAAATATAGACTTACATCTTAATATTGAGTCCGGTAAAATAAATACATGTCAAATTTATTCAGATGCTATGGATGTCTGGTTTATTGATTCGCTATCTGAAGCATTTTTAAATTGTAACTTTACATCGGATGACATTAAAATAAAGTTAGACTTAATTCCAAGGCGCGAATCCCTTACAGATAAGATGATACAAGATGTAATTCAGTTAATTCTGAAAGAAGGAATATAGATTAAACCTAGAAGTTTTGCAATAGATCGTTATAGAGATAATTTATAATTAAATATTTTATTCAATTACAAGTATTGTGCTTGTGCCAAGCTACAGTGTTTTGGCATTATGGAGGATTAACATGTCGGATAAGTATGATTTAGTAGTAATTGGTTCAGGCCCTGGTGGTTATGTTGCGGCCATAAAAGCTGTGCAATTAGGTATGAAAACTGCAATTGTAGAAAGTAGAGAGATTGGTGGTACTTGCTTAAATCGGGGTTGTATACCCACAAAATCTCTGATGTACAGCGCACATCTTTATCAAGAAGCAGGGAAGTTTGAGACATTAGGATTAGCATTTACGAATTTAACCTTTGATTTTCATAAAATGCATGAGAGAAAAGATGAAGTAGTAAATAAAGTTCGAAATGGTGTAATTAGTTTACTTTCGGCAAATGAAGTAACAGTTATTGACGGGCATGCAACTATTATCAATCCAAAGACCGTAAGAATCGATAAGGATAATAGTAGCCAAGAAATAATCACAGATAAGATATTAATCGCTACAGGTTCAAAACCAAGTATACCACCAATAGATGGATTAGGTTTAAAACATGTATTTACTAGTGATGAATTATTAACATCCGATCGATTTTATGAAAAACTAGTCATAATTGGTGGTGGGGTAATCGGTGTTGAGATTGCCACGATTTACCAAGCGCTAGGAGCTACGGTAGAAATAATAGAAGTTATGGACCGTATACTTCCTGCCATGGACCGAGAAGTTTCTCAAACAGTATCCATGTCTCTTAAGAAAAAAGGTGTTAAAATTCATACAAAATCTAGGTTACTTGGTATTACCATGGATGGTGAAAATTTAAATCTACAGTATAGCGAAAATGGAACTACAAAAACATGCATAACAGAAGGTGTTTTAGTTGCAATTGGTCGTAAAGCGAATGTAGAAGGTTTATTTGTTGATGATATTCCCATAGAGATGAATGGAAGTCATATACAAGTCAATCAAAACTTTGAATCCAATATACCTGGAGTCTATGCAATAGGAGATGTCATAAAAGGTACACAGTTAGCACATGCAGCATCAGCTCAAGGTATTGCAGCGGTGGAACACATATGCAATGTTTCTAGGTCTATTCGTGTGGATGTGATTCCTGCTTGTATTTACACATCTCCAGAGATTGCAGTGGTTGGTATGACAGAAGATGAAGCGAAGAGCAAAGGCTACCAAGTAAACATCTCGAAATATCCTATGTTAGGAAATTGTAAAACAATTATTTCAATGGATGAAAGGGGTTATATAAAAGTAATAACAGATGCATTAACAGAACATATTCTGGGAGCTCAGTTAGTTTGCGCTAGAGCAACGGATATGATTGGAGAGTTTGCATCTGCTATTGTAAATAACTTAAAAGTTAAGGATTTAGCGTCAGTAATAAGACCACACCCTACTTATAATGAAGCAGTAACGGAAGTTTTAGATGACATAAATGGGATGGCGATACATTTAATGCCTAATAAAAATAAACATTAAAAGTTAACAAAGTTTAGGTTAAGCGACGTATGATGATGCAAATAGTATCTCATTCATCGCTTAATTTTTAATTAGTGTATCAAAAGTCAAAATTTTTTTGATGAATGAATATTGCCTTTTAAATTTACATTATTTAATTATACACTCAAATCATTTTAGTTTATAAATGATTTCTGTTTAATATTTTAGATTTATGAAAAATAAATTAGTAAAACCACGTATCCTTTACATTAATGTAAAATGCAAGGATTCACTCTAACCATAATTAGAAGTATAAATGCAGTTATTAGTGCATTTAATTAATAGTATCACTACATTAAGTATAGATGAAGAGACGTTTTAGAGTAATGTGAGAAAAAAGATACAGGAAACATTAATTGCTTAAAATAATACTATAATATTTTATAATAATGTAAAATAATCCTTGAACAATCTAAAATAAAAGAGTATAATTTATACATAAGCAAAAAATAAAGTTGGCTTATATATACATAATTTGAACGTGTTGAATTTCAATTAGGTAGGAGGGTTTATTACAATGGCGAAAAAGTATGCAAAAATGGTGGTCGATAAAGATTTCAAAATAGCTGAAATTGACAAACGTATCTACGGATCATTTATTGAACACCTTGGAAGAGCTGTATATGAGGGTATATATCAACCTGGTCATCCAAGTGCAGATAGTAATGGATTTCGTAAGGATGTAATGGAATTAGTGAAAGAACTTAATGTACCAATTATAAGGTATCCAGGCGGTAATTTTGTATCAAGTTATTATTGGGAAGATGGCGTAGGTCCAGTTGCTGAAAGACCAAAACGATTAGAACTAGCATGGAGAAGCCTTGAAACCAATGAAGTTGGATTAAATGAATTTGCAAATTGGGCTAAGTTAGCTGGAAGTGAAGTTATGATGGCTGTTAATTTAGGAACCAGGGGGGTAAGTGATGCCTGTAATATTCTTGAATATTGTAATCATGAAGCTGGTACAAAATATAGTGATTTACGTATCAAGCATGGTGTGAAAGATCCACATAAGATAAAGACCTGGTGTTTAGGTAATGAAATGGATGGTCCTTGGCAACTTGGTTCTAAAACAGCTACAGAATATGGTAGAATTGCTTATGAAACTGCAAAAGCAATGAAATTAATTGATCCGACTATAGAATTGGTGTCTTGTGGTAGTTCCAGTACTGGAA
Organism: Anaerocolumna sp.; assembly: GCA_029239975.1. Lineage (GTDB taxonomy): Bacteria > Bacillota > Clostridia > Lachnospirales > Lachnospiraceae > Anaerocolumna. Next base: position 80,559 of record JARBTX010000001.1, on the reverse strand, counting down.
TGAAGACATTCCCAGAATGGGAAGCAACTACACTTGAGCATACCTATGAGCATGTAGATTACGTATCTTTACATCAATATTTTGGTAACCAAGACAATGATACGCCTAATTTCTTAGCTAAATCAATGGAAACAGAGCATTTTATAAAAACAGTAATTGCTACTTGCGATTACGTAAAAGCGAAAAAACGTGGTAAGAAAAATATTAATCTTAGTTTTGATGAGTGGAATGTATGGTATCATTCACATCAAGCAGATAATAATACAATGCAAAAAGAGCCATGGCAAAAAGCTCCTGCATTGTTAGAAGACATTTATAATTTTGAAGATGCGTTAGTAGTAGGTCTTATGTTAATAACTTTCTTAAAACATGCAGACCGTGTTAAGATGGCTTGTTTGGCACAATTAGTAAATGTAATAGCACCAATTATGACAGAAACCAATGGACCAGCATGGAAACAAACGATTTATTATCCATATCTTCATGCATCTAAATATGGTAGAGGTGTTGCTCTTCAACCCGTATTATATTCAACAAAACATGATACAAAAGATTACACTGATGTGTATGATGTTGATTCGGTTGCAGTTTATAATGAAGAGGCAGATGAAGTTACTATATTTGCAGTGAATCGTGATTTGAATGATTCCATAGAGTTTTCCTGTGATATCCGTAGTTTTGAAGGCTATCAATTAATAGAACATATCGTACTTGAAAATGAGAATTTGAAAGCCAGTAACTCAGCTATTTTACAGGCTGTTGCACCTAAGACTGTTACAAATTCAACCGTTGAGAATGGTACCTTTACTACAGTATTATCAAAAGCATCTTGGAATGTAATTAGACTTGGAAAAGTGAAATAAATATAAACTTTTAGATTCTATCATTAAAGGGCTAATTTATCTATGCATTGAGCATAATAAATTAGCTCTTTTTTTACATAGAAAATACTATACTGTAAGAAAATTAAGTCCCTGTAAAAAATCACGAAATTAAGGTACATAATTTGTATAAATTTTTACTATTAAGTGCTTTTCATATGTTTAAATAAGTGCTAAAATGAATGTAACAGAAAATGTGATTTATAACAGGAATTCTGTTATAAATAAATTCACTTTTGGAGAGGGGTACCAATTGAGTAAAACCATAGAGATCAATTTAGATGATACCAATCAGCTTACACTGCTAGGAAAAGCATTATCAGCAGAAGTGAGAGTTGAGATTCTAAAACTCTTATGTAGATATGATCTTAACATCAACGAAATTGCAGAACGAATTAAAATTCCGCAATCATCTGCAGCAGCTCATATCAAAGTGTTAGAAGAAGCTGGTTTAATAACAACAAAGTTACAACCAGCAAGTAGGGGATCTATGAAGGTGTGTAGTAAATCACTTAACAGATTCCAAGTAGATATCGATACATCCATGGAAGAAACGGCAGAAGTTATTAATATGCCTATTGGTAACTTCGTTGATTACAAAGTGGAACCAACTTGTGGAATTGTTAGCGAAAAAGGTCCAATCGATGAAGAAGATGAACCAAAATGTTTTTATAATCCAGAGAGAACCAAAGCAAAACTTCTTTGGTTAGGAAAAGGTTATGTAGAATACCGTTTTCCTAATAATATATTAACGAATCAAAAAGAAAGAAGAGTCGAATTATCCATGGAGATCTGCTCCGAAGATCATGAATATAATTTTGATTTTCCGTCCGATATCACGGTATGGATTAATGGTATAGAAGCTGGAACATGGACTTGTCCAAGTGATTTTGGTGGAAGGAGAGGCAAATTAAATCCTAGTTGGTGGCCTGATAAAAATACACAATTTGGACTATTAAAAACATGGATTTTATCCGAACAAGGTTCCTTTATAGACGATGTTAAGGCAAATGATTTAACAATAAACGACTATCATTTATCAGAAGAAGCATATATTTCTGTTAGAATTGGAATAAAAGAAGATGCAAAACACATAGGCGGAATTAATCTATTTGGGGATTGTTTTGGAGATTATGCTCAAAATATTAGAATGAAATTCATTTTCTAATTACATTTAATAAAGAAAGAAATAAAAATGAATGAAACATAAAGATAATACGAAAGGAATAATTATGAAAGAAAAATTATTACAACAATTTATTGAAGTATTTGGCGAAGGTGGTGAAATCCAAAGTTATTTCGCACCAGGGCGTGTAAATCTTATTGGAGAACATACAGATTATAATGGTGGTCATGTATTTCCATGTGCGTTAACCATTGGTACTTATGCGGTGGCTAGAAAGAATAATGATAAAACACTACGTTTCTATTCAACAAATTTTGAACAACTTGGTATTATTACATCATCCGTTGATGGATTAATAAAAGTAAAAGAAGATGACTGGGCGAATTATCCAAAGGGTGTTATTTGGACATTAAAGCAAAAAGGATATGAGATAAATCAAGGTATGGATGTTCTTTATCATGGTACAATTCCAAATTCATCTGGATTATCTTCTTCTGCTTCCATAGAAGTATTAACTGGATTTATTTTAAATGACTTATTTGGATTTAACATTGATATGGTTCAAATGTCTTTATTTAGCCAATTTGCTGAAAATAAGTTTATCGGTGTGAATTGTGGTATTATGGATCAATTCGCCATTGCTATGGGTAAACAAGATCATGCAATCTTCTTAGATACAAGTAATCTTGAATATGAGTATGCACCTGTAAAATTACAAAATGCTAAAATAGTAATTGCAAATAGTAATAAAAAACGTGGGTTAGGTGAATCCAAATATAATGAAAGAAGAAGTGAATGTGAAAAAGCGTTAAGTGATCTTCAAGGTATCATTAGCATTCATGCTCTCGGTGAATTAAGCGAAGAAGAATTTGAAGCGAATAAACATATAATAGCGGATAAAATCCATGCAAAAAGAGCAAAACATGCTGTTTATGAAAATCAAAGAACGATCAAAGCTGTAGAGGCTCTAAAAGCAAATGATATTAAGGAATTTGGACTTTTAATGAATGCTTCACATGTTTCCTTACGCGATGATTATGAAGTGACAGGTATAGAATTAGATACTTTAGTAGAAGCTGCATGGCAACAAACGGGAGTGATTGGTTCTAGAATGACTGGTGCAGGTTTTGGTGGATGTACAGTAAGTATTGTAGAAACTGATTATGTAGATACATTTATTGATCAAGTAGGAAGAATTTATGAAGAGAAAATTGGATACAAAGCTGATTTTTATGTTGTAGATATCGGTAACGGTCCAAGTAGAATTTAAACAACATATTAAAATAGTTAATACCATAAACAAAAGCATATCAAAACTAGTTAGCACCATACAACATTTAAGAAAGGTAGGAGGTAGTTATGACAGTATTAGTATTAGGAGGAGCTGGTTATATCGGCTCACACACAGTATACAAGTTAATAGATGAAGGACATGATGTTGTTATAGTTGATAATTTAGAAACAGGTTATAAGGAAGCAGTACACCCTAAGGCTCGTTTTTATCAGGGAGATATAAGGGATAGAGCATTTATAAGTGGTGTGTTTGATAAAGAAAAAATTGATGCAGCGATTCATTTTGCGGCAAATTCTCTTGTTGGTGAAAGTATGACCAATCCATTAAAGTATTATGATAATAATTTACATGGAACAGCGATACTATTAGAAGCTATGGTTGCTCATGGAGTTGATAAAATAGTATTCTCTTCCACCGCTGCAACTTATGGTGAACCTGAGAGAATTCCAATTTTAGAAACTGACCGTACAGAACCAACTAACACTTATGGAGAAACAAAATTATCCATGGAAAAAATGTTTAAATGGACCGGAAAAGCTCATGGATTACGTTATGTATCCCTACGCTATTTTAATGCTTGTGGAGCGCATGTTACAGGAACGATTGGAGAAGCTCATAATCCAGAATCTCATCTAATTCCATTAATTCTTCAAGTACCAAATGGTCAACGAGAATTCATTAGTATCTATGGTGATGATTATGATACAGTGGATGGCACATGTGTACGTGATTATATCCATGTAACAGATTTAGCACAAGCTCATATTTTAGCAGTGAAATACTTAATGGAAGGTAATGAAAGTAATATCTTTAACCTTGGTAATGGTGTTGGATTTACAGTAAAACAAGTAATTGATGCAGCTAGAAAAGTGACGAATTCTGAAATTCCTGCAGTTATTGCACCTAGAAGAGCAGGTGATCCAGCTAAATTAATTGCTTCAAGTGATAAAGCGAGAACTATTTTAGGTTGGAAACCAGAACATGAAGATTTAGAAGAGATTATTGAATCTGCATGGAAATGGCATAAGTCCCATCCAAACGGATATAAAACAAAATAACGACAACCTGGGTTATGGCTGTTGTAGTAAATTATAAAATTGTGACACCGGAAGCAATTTTTCTAATTAACTACAGCAGTCTCTTAAAGAAAGAGGTAACATGATTAATCAATATATCACAGCACTTGTAGAGTATGGTTTGACTACGGAACTGATTAAACAACAAGATAAAATATATACTACGAATTCATTGCTTGAGTTGTTTCAGATGGAAGAATATGATGAGACAGATAAATGTGATAAAGCTCTTGATTTAGAAGATATTTTAAATGGGATGTTAGATTATGCTTACGAGCAAGGAATATTAAAGGAAAATTCCATCGTTTATCGAGATTTGTTCGATACAAAAATTATGGGTATTCTTGTTTCAAAACCATCAGAAATTATCAAAGAATTTTTTGAATTATATAAAGAAGACCCTAAAAAAGCAACAGCTTATTATTACAAATTAAGCCAAGATTCCGATTATATCAGACGTTATCGTATTGCTAAGGATATAAAATGGATAACGAAAACAGAATATGGTGATATTGATATTACCATTAACTTATCAAAACCTGAAAAAGATCCTAAAGCAATCGCAGCTGCAAAGCTCATGAAGCAAAGTGGTTATCCAAAATGTCTTTTATGCAAAGAAAATGAGGGGTATGCTGGTAGAGTCAATCATCCAGCCAGACAGAATCATAGAATCATTCCAATCACAATTAATAATCAAGATTGGGGATTCCAATATTCACCTTATGTATATTACAACGAACATTGTATAGTTTTTAATTCGAAACATACACCTATGAAAATAGATAAAGAAGCTTTTCGTAAACTATTTGATTTTGTTAAATTGTTTCCGCATTACTTTGTAGGTTCCAATGCAGATCTACCAATCGTTGGTGGTTCCATTTTAACTCATGATCATTTCCAAGGAGGTAATTATGAGTTTGCAATGGCGAAAGCAAAAGTTGAGAGAGAATTTAAAGTTACTAAATATTCTGACGTAACTGCAGGTATTGTAAAATGGCCAATGTCGGTAATCAGACTAAAAAGTAAATCAATTGATTCTTTAATCGAACTAGGTGATTATATATTAACTAGCTGGAGAAATTATACGGACGAATCAGCGTTTGTTTATGCTTATTCAGATGAACATGGAAAACTTTTATCTAAGCTTGAGATTTCAAATAGTACGAAAGATGAGCTAGGTAAATATGAACCACATAATACCATTACACCAATTGCTCGAATGGCAAATGGACAATATGAACTGGATTTAGTACTTAGAAACAATGTAACAACAGATGAGCATCCATTTGGTGTGTATCATCCACATGAAGAACTTCATCATATTAAAAAAGAAAATATCGGATTGATTGAAGTTATGGGTCTTGCAGTACTTCCTGCTAGATTAAAAGATGAAATGGAATTATTAAAGCAATATATTCTTGAAGGTAAAGACATTGAATCCAATGAGGAAATCAAAAAGCATAAAGATTGGGTTGATGAATTTTTACCAAAATACAATAATATTACAGTTGATAATATCACAGAAATTATTCATGATGAGATTGGTTTAGTATTTTCAAAGGTTTTAGAGCATGCAGGAGTTTATAAAAGAGATACGTTGGGACAGGATGCATTTTTAAGATTTATTGATTTTTTAAACGATAACAATAATTAACTAAGAAACAATTTTTAGCTTTTACAAAGACGTAATTTACAACATAATATGAAGTATATAGATAAAGAGACTTTTATAATAAATACTGAATTTATTATAAAAGCTCTTTTTTTGATAATATATATTTAAAAATACCTTAAATAATGGTAAAATGAAACATTGTATAAATATATGTAGATATTTCATTAAAAACGATTAACAATATTTAGTTTTGGAGATTATACCAATTAGCTAGGCAATTGCGAATCTATAAAGTTTATGAAATTGATTTTACAATATATACGAATTTTCTAGCTTCAGTTGCCCTAGGGGGCAAGATTCAGCTATAAAATTGTATATATTGTATAATCAATACGGACATCTTTGATGTTTCGCAATTACCTAATCAGTAAAGTTAATGAAAGGAGTTATTAAGTATGTATTCAAAAGAAATAAGTGTTTTTGATATTATTGGACCTAATATGATTGGTCCTTCAAGTTCACATACAGCTGGTGCTCTTCGTATTGCTAGATTAGCAAAACGAATGGTAAAGAAATCAATTAAACATGTAAAATTTGTTTTATATGGTTCTTTTGCAGAGACTTATCGTGGTCACGGAACGGATAGAGCGTTAGTTGCAGGTATATTAGGGTTTGATACAGAAGATTATCGTATCAAAGAATCCTTTAAGCATGCAAAAGAGGCTAGCTTAGAGTATTCATTCGAAACGAATAATAAAAAACAAGATATACATCCGAATACAGTAGACATACAAATCACTGATGAAAATGATGAGCTTACAACAGTAACAGGGGTTTCAATTGGTGGTGGTAGAGCGGTCATAAAGAAAATCAATGGTGTAGAGGTTGATTTATCAGGTGATTATCATACGTTAGTGATAAGACATAGAGATTTACCAGGAGTTATTGCTAGCGTAACTAAAATTTTAAGTACATTTGATATTAACATTGCTTTTATGAAATTATATAGAGAAACAAAAGGAACGGTTGCATATTCGATAATCGAAGCAGATCAACCTATAATTACTGATATTATCAGTGAAATTGAAAAATTAACGAGCGTATCACAAGCATTTTTAATAGAAAAGGAATAATTATAGTCATAGTCAATTAGAAAGGAAGTGAATTGAGTTACAACTCAAAAAATATGGACTTTAAAACAGGAGAAGCATTACTAAAAATATGTGAAGAACAAAATATATCAATCTCAGATGCAATGAAAAACAGAGAAATATATTACCTTGAAAGTGATCAAGATGAAGTTTATAGTAAAATGGAACATGCTTGGAATATTATGAAAAATTCAGCAAAACAAGCGTTAAAAGGTGATGTAAAATCAATGGGTGGTTTGATTGGTGGGGAATCACAACGAATTAATAAACGAAGAATTGGAGATGATACTCCAGTTTGTGGAACCCTGATGTCAAAAGCTATATCCTATGCCATGGGGGTTTTAGAAGTGAATTCTTCTATGGGACTTATTGTTGCAGCTCCTACAGCAGGATCTTCAGGTGTAATACCTGGTGCATTTCTAGCTTTACAAGAAGAGATGAATCTTTCGGATGATGTTATGATACAAGCATTATTTAACGCTGGTGCAGTTGGTTATCTGATTGCTTATAATGCAACCATTGCTGGTGCTGAAGGTGGATGTCAAGCTGAAGTTGGCTCAGCTTCTGCTATGGCTGCGTCGGCAATTACTGAAATTATGGGTGGTTCACCAAAACAATGCCTATCAGCAGCGACAAGTGCGATTGGTAATTTATTAGGTCTTGTTTGTGACCCAATCGGTGGATTAGTGGAAGCACCTTGCCAACAACGTAATGCAATGGGAGTTTCCAATGCATTAATTTGTTCAGAAATTGCACTAAGTGGAATACGAAATATCGTACCATTTGATGAAGTTGTTGAAGTAATGTATAATGTAGGACGAAGCATGCCACACGAACTTAGGGAAACAGCAAAAGGTGGCTTGGCAGCAGCTCCTAGTGCATGTAGTAGTTGCAGAAAGTGTTTCTAAACTGAATTAAGTTATGATAAAAGTTATAAAAGGTTAATATCAATTTTCGTTATAAACGAAAATATGATATTAACTTTTTTTTATAAAAATATATTGACACAATATTCCAGATAGTGTATATTATAGCCACTAACAATATTATACGTCATATAATATATGGTTAAAAATAATATGCTATATGGAATAATATAAAACGACGAATAATATACAATTAAAATAATATAATACATAAAATATTATTCTATTGTTTGTTGGTATTGGTATAGCTTCAATAATCCTAGAACTACGAAAAAGAATAAAATTCGCAGTTGTCTTATTCAATAACCGCTCTTATTCAATAACCGCAATAGTTTTACGATTAAAAAACAATATTCTTTAAGGAGTGATTAGCAATACCTTTCTAGAACTTATCGAGTAATAAATCTAGAAGGGATGAATGAATATGAAATAATAAGAAAGGAAGTAGATAGGATGGTATTCAATACTGGTGCAGCATTACTCGATGCAATTGTTTTAGCAGTTGTATCGAAGGATCAGGAAGGAACATATGGATATAAAATAACACAGGATGTTCGTCAAGCCATTGAAATATCGGAATCAACTTTGTATCCAGTTTTACGTCGTTTACAAAAAGACGATTGTTTGGAAGTTTATGATTTAGCCTTTGATGGTAGAAATAGAAGGTACTATAAGATAACAGATAAAGGAAAATTACAATTAAAACTATATTACGACGAGTGGAAGAGCTATAGCAATAAAATAAATAACATGTTTGTGGGGGTGAATTTTTAATGAATAAGCATGAGTTTTTGAAAGAATTAGAAGGACTGTTATTTGACATTTCCAATGAAGAACGATTAGAAGCTCTTTCCTATTATGCTAATTATTTTGATGATGCCGGAATCGACAGAGAGCAAATTATTATTTCAGAATTAAGATCCCCAGCAAAAGTTGCAGCTATCATTAAAGCAGATTTAGGAATAAGTTCAAGTGAAGCTAGAAACAGAGGATATTTTACGGAAAATGGATATGAAGATGAATTCATTAAAGAACAAAAATACGAGATTATTGGCAGTGCAAAAAATGTAAAAGATACGGATAATACCAATGAAAATAGCCAAACAAGAAATGGTCAAACAAATCGAGAGCAAAATACAGATAATTCAAGCAATTATGATTCAACGAATCGCACATCTAAATATGATAGGCAACATAATAACAATTCTGGTACAAAACTAATAATAATCATAATACTATGTATTTTTGGATTACCGTTTATATTACCAGTGATTGCAGTCGCCTTTAGTCTTCTTATTACTGTTGGTGTATTATTTCTTAGTTTGTGGATTGCCTTTACGGTAATTTCAATTGCATTGACTTTTACTAGCGTGGGATTGATTATTGTCGGAATAATGAGACTTTTTACAATTCCAATTATAGGTTTAAGCCTTACTGGTGTTGGATTAGTTCTATTTGGTATTGGACTTTTATTTACAATGGCGACAATAGGATTAAGTACTAAAGTAATTCCTACTGTCTTTCGCGGATTTATAAGTATTTGCCGCTTACCATTTAAGAATAGGAGGGTTCCAGCATGAGTGCCTTTTTAAAAAATACATTAAAAATTGCTTTTATTGCTATTATAGCTGGTATATGTTTAACTGGAATTGCTTTTAGTATGGATAATGCTATTTTTCAAAATATAGATGATTATATTCCAGGTAATATAGTTCATTTCAACCTAGATACAAATTCGGATGATTTCGATTTTGGAATTGGAGTTTCAGATAATCATAATGGAAATGTAGATAATCAGAATGATGCAATTTATAATAATGAAGATAATGACATCGATAACAATAACTATGAATATGGAAGCTTTAGTGATAATTACCAAGATGTAGAATCCATTGATATTGATATATCAAGCGGTAAAGTAACAATTGTTGAAGGTAATGAATTTAAAATTGAAGCTACAGACATGAAAGAAGATGATTTTGAAAGTTTCGTAAATAATGGTGTTTGGGAAATTAACTATACTGGAACTAACGATACAAATAATGATGTTGATATTAATTTAGATGGAGATGGTTTAGATATTAATGTTAATGATAGCGATGAAAATGGTAATCATAAGATCTCTATCTTTGGTATGGATATTTCAGTTGGATCTGATGCTTACGTAAGTTATAATGATAAAACGAAATTTGTTATTACCATTCCTAAGGACTTTGAAGTAGAAACATTTAATTTGGAAGTAGATACAGGTAGTGTTAAAATCGATAATTTATTAACAAAAGAAGCATATATTAATGTAGATACTGGTGATTGTAACATCAAAAATTTAACTGCCTTGAATAAATCTAATTACTCCGTTGATACTGGTAACTTAACCATTCAAAATCTAACAGCGAAAGATGTTACTTTGGATTGTGGTGTTGGTAATATTAATGTAAATGGAATCATAACAGGACAAAGTGAAGTTACATGTGATGTTGGTAATGTTATGGTTAATTGTGTTGGTAATATAGATAATTATAATTACAGTGTTGACTGTGGTATAGGAACTGTTATAATTAATGATAATAAGTATACTGGTGTAAGTTCAGAATATACTAAAAATAACAATGCAGAGAATGGTTTTACACTAGAATGTGATATAGGTAAAATTACATTGAATATAAAATAGGAGGATGAATTCATGGAACCAAAAAAATTATTTAGGTCAAATAGTAATAAAATGATATGTGGAGTATGTGGTGGAATTGCGGAGTATATTAATTTAGATCCTACTATCGTAAGATTATTATGGGTGTTATTCAGCTTTATGGGTGGAGCTGGAATTCTTGCATATATCATAGCAGCCATAATTATTCCAAACTAAAAAAACGTTATCAAAGGGATTAAGCAGACTATTTATGCTTAACCCTTTTTTATTATTGTTGTATTTTTTTTAAAATTAAGTCTAAAATTATAAAGAAAGACTGTAGACTAAGAGGTGAAATATGTTAAAAAAAATAGTATTAACTATAAGCGTTATATTGATTGTATTATTAACTGCATGTACAAAAAAAGATACAAATCAAGGAAATTCAAATGGTGATATTACTACGATACCAAGTGATGTAGCAGAAAATGGTGAACCAACAAATGCTGCAGAACCAGATACAACGGATGAAACACCTACCATAAATGATTATTTTCCATTTTATAAAAATACAAGATATATTTATGAAGGTGATGGAAGCGAATATGCAGGTTTTGTATCTTATTCTGATTTTACAACCGAAGATAGAATTCAATTAAGAACAAATAACGGTGGTACAGAAACTGTAAAAGTTCTTGAATACAAGAATGGAGAATTAACATTACTGACTTCAAAAGACGAATGCTATTATAGAGATAATTTAATTAATACCGTAGAAAATAGTGGAGAAATTTTACTAAAAGAACCATTAACAGTAGAGACTGAATGGTTTTTACCAAATGGAAGTAGACGATATATTTCTAATGTTAATATAGAGACGAAAACTCCAGCAGGAACGTTTAAAGCTATAGAAGTAACAACAGAGGGAACCAATGAAAAAAGACTTGATTATTATGCATATCAAGTTGGTCTGATAGAAACTCAAATTGTTACTTCGGATTTCACGGTAAAATCTTTATTAAGTAAAATAGAAGAAGAGGTACCATTTGTTCAAACAATAAAGTTTTATTATCCGAATTCTAAGGATGTATCAATTTATTCTGAGAATAAAGAAGTTTCATTCTTTACCAACGATATCACCAGTGTTATGGTAGAGCAAGGTATCAGAGAATTGACAAAAGATAAATATGATCCAACCATTAGTTCCAATACTAATATAAATAGTTTATTTTTAAATAGTGATAATGTAGTTTATGTAGATTTCTCAAAAGATTTAGTTAGTGATATGAAAGCGGGTTCAAGTTATGAGGAGATAATCTTACAATGTATCACAAATACCTTAGGTGGGTATTATGGAGTTAATGAAGTGTATATTACTGTAGATGGAAAACCATATGAATCCGGTCATATTCTAATGAAAGAAGGAGAAACATTTAAAGTAAGTATGGATAAGGTAATTCAATAAAAATCTTCTAAATTTGAAAATATCACGGTTGGTGGAAAATTGTAGGTAAGTAAATTATCAAATTTTCAGAAGAATTTTTGAATCCTTAATTGTATATAATTAATCAAAAATCTCTAGGTAGGTATGAAATAAACTTTACCACCTAGAGAATTTTTTAGTTGTAATAAAACGATGCATTCGCTCCGTCAAAGTATAAGTAATCACCTTCTGGATAATGCCATATTGCCTGCAGTACAGTTGGTAATTTTAATCCATCTATTTCTTTATAATTACTACAGATAGCTGACCATTCAGCATTTTTTGTGGTACCATCCATCTCTGTGGCAACTCTATCACTAGTTCGGAATGATGTCATTAATCCATTCTTATCAAAGGTAAAAATACCACTAGCAGATATTCCGTAATAGAAAATGGTTGCTTTTGCATGGGTTTCGTCTATGGATTCCCAAGAAATATAGTCTTGTAATGCGGCATTAGGCACGATTAAACACTCTGCTAAAAACGTTACCAAGCAAGCTTTATCCATAGCATCACCACGCTGATCAAATAAGGTAATTAATTTTCCTAAGACACCTTTCATACTCCCAATTCCATTACGATAAGAGTCAAAACCTTCAAACGGTAGTCCTTTAATGGATGAATCAATATAAGCAAAGCGATTTGGTTTATCTACAAAATTATATTGTGTATAATCTATTTTTAGTTTTGTTTTTTTTCCGTTGTTGGTTATATAAAAATCAACATTACGGAAACTTCCTTTCATGTAGGACATTTTAGGTTTTCCGATATAACCACAATACTTAAAATATTTTTGTACGGGTAATGGTAAATCAGCTATCTCATCTAGTGTGAATACTTCATTCAGGCGTTTGGTATTATCTATGATACCAGTTACTGTTTTGTTAAATTCATGTTTGGTTTTTGAATAAGGAATTTGAAAAAATATGATTACAACAGCAATTATAAGTAAAATACAAAATACACTAATTAGCATAATACTTCTACTCCTTTTCATCTTTAACATAATTTAACTCCATTCTACTAATATTTTCAGATAATTTTGTGATTCCTTGGTAAAGATTTTTTATCATCTCATCATCCATGGAATAAAAAAACTCATTGATAAATTGTAATTCTTTTTCTTCCCGTTCTTTAAAATAATTATCACATTTCTCTGTTAATGAGATACGTAGAATTCGTGCATCATTATGATCTTTTGATATTGTTAAAAATCCTTCTCGTTCTAAAATTAATGCCATCTTTTTTACATTCTGTCTTGAATTACCAATTTGTTTCGCTACATCACTTAATGTTGGTTTGATATCCTTATACTTGCTAATACATGCAAGTAATAACCATTGTTTTACTGTAATATGTTCATCAAACTTATCTCCAACAAGCTGCAAGCGATTAGCCAAAACAAAGATTCCTCCAAAGATAAATCCTTTTTCAAACATAGTATCCATATAATTTCTCCTTAACAATAAAAGGTAACCGGTTACGTTTTATTATATGTAACTAGTTACGTATTGTCAATAGCTTTTGAAAAAATTTATTAAATATAGGAAAGAAATTATGTAATCGTTTTTAATACTATAAATAAAAGATAAGGTAAACGTTTTTGATATTATAGCAGTAATCGATTTATTATAAAAGATAAAGTAAACGTTTTTGATATTATAACAGTAATCGATCTAATATTATTATAAAAGATAAAGTAATCGTTTTTAATATTATAGCAAAAGATAAAGTAATCGTTTTTAATATTAAAAAAAGAAAAATAATTCTTTTAAGTAATATAAAAAGGAGGTTAAGTGAAATTTTATAATTGAATATAGAAATACATGAAAAATAAATGATACTATTTAATCCCCCTAGGTATAATAAATGCCATATTAGTCGAATAATCAATAATATATTTACATTAGAAACTAATTATGGTAGAGTATGTTAAAGAAAAATACAAAAAGATTGGAGCTAATTATGAAGAAAATTATCGATATCATTGCGGAAGAATTAATGCAAGCGTTTGAAGCAAAAGGATATGATAGGAATTACGGATCGGTTTCCTTATCCAATCGTCCGGATTTATGTCAGTATCAATGTAATGGTGCTTTAACCGCTGCTAAATTATATAAAAAAGCACCAATCATAATAGCGAATGAAGTAGTTGAGAACTTAAATAGTAGTAAATTATTTTCTAAAATAGAAGCTATTATGCCTGGATTTATAAATATCACTTTGGATAATTCATTTCTTTCTGATTATCTAAGTCAAATGAGTAAGGCTGCTCAATACGGTGTTGAAAAAGCGGAGAATCCTACTACAATTGTTATTGATTACGGCGGACCAAATGTTGCAAAGCCTTTACATGTAGGTCATCTTCGTTCAGCAATCATCGGTGAAAGTATTAAAAGGACAAGTAGATATTTAGGACATAATGTGATTGGTGATGTTCACCTAGGTGACTGGGGACTTCAGATGGGACTAATTATCGCTGAATTAAGAAAAAGAAAACCAGAATTATGTTATTTCGATGATAACTTTACAGGTGAGTATCCTTTAGAAGCGCCGTTTACGATTTCTGAATTAGAAGAAATTTACCCAGCTGCAAGCGAGTATTCGAAGTCAAATCCTGACTTTAAAGAAGAAGCAAAAAATGCAACTTATCAATTGCAGAATGGTAAACGCGGATACATGGCTTTATGGAATCATATTTTAAATGTATCTATTACTGATTTAAAGAAAAATTATGAAAATTTAAATGTTAGTTTTGACTTATGGAAAAAAGAAAGTGATGCACAAGCTTTTATACCTGATATGGTAGCTTACTTAAAAGATAATAATTACACCAGAATAAGTGAAGGTGCATTGGTTGTTGATGTTAAGGAAGAAACTGATACAAAAGAATATCCACCATGTATGATATTAAAATCCGATGGAGCATCTTTATATGATACAACAGATTTAGCAACAATGGTGGAACGTATGAAATTATTTAATCCAGATGCAATAACTTATGTAGTAGATAAGAGACAGGAACTTTATTTTGAAAGAGTTTTCCGTTGTGCGAAAAAGACAAAACTTGTTGGAGAAGATGTGAAACTTACTTTCTTAGGTTTTGGTACTATGAATGGAAAAGACGGTAAGCCATTTAAGACAAGAGATGGTGGGGTTATGCGTCTTGAGAATTTAATTCAAAGTATTAATGATGAAGTATATAAAAAGATGATGGAAAATCGTGATATGTCAGAAGAAGAAGCAAAGCTTATTTCTAAAAAAGTCGGTCTTGCAGCTTTAAAATATGGTGATTTATCCAACCAAGCATCCAAAGATTATATATTTGACGTGGATCGTTTTATATCATTTGAAGGTAATACGGGACCATATATTCTTTATACCATCGTTCGTATCAAATCTATATTAAATAAATATAGCGAAATATCCGGAACAAGCATCAACAATACAGAATCTATTAAAACTTCAACCATAGCTAGTGAAATAGCATTAATGCTAGAAGCTTCTAAATTTAATGATATGATTGAACATGCTTTCCTTGAGAATGCACCACATAAAATATGTCAATATATCTATGATTTAGCAAATGCTTTTAATAGCTTTTATCATGAAAACAAAATTATTGCAGAAGATGATAAAGAGAAACAACAATCCTGGATTGCTTTAATTGCTTTAGTTCAAGGAATATTAGAAACATGTATCGATTTACTTGGTTTTGAAGCACCAGATAGAATGTAGAAGTTTAAAATCAATAGATATAACATATATATGAACAATTGAATTATCATGAGTAATCATTGAGTGAAATATAAATTAAGTCCAAGTTTTATGCTTACCGAACGGTTAAGTTAAAATTTGGACTTTTTACTTTTTTCATTACTTTACATAAAGTAATTTTATAATGAAAACGTTTTATTCGAAAATATTCGAAAATATCTCTGTACCTTTTTGTCAAATTGTATTATAATACAGGTATAATATGTAAAATATATGATATTTTGGAGGAGAAGAGATGAAACAAAAGTCGAATAATATTACTAGAATGAAGTTTGGGATACTTCAGAAGCTTATTATTGGATTCTTGATTCCTGTGGTGTTTATTGTTGTCTTGGGGGTTTTTTCTTACAGTAAATCATCAAAGGGGTTAATTTCTAATTATGAACAAGCCACAAAGAATTCCATGAGAATGGCAACAAAGTACATTGAGACTGGCTTAAATTCCGTTGATGCTATCTCAATTGGGTATATGGGGGATTCAGAATTAGAATACTATATTAGGGGATTAGTGAAAACAGAAGCTGGAGAAAAACTTTCTTATGTAATGGCAGTTAATGCTGAATTACTACAAAAAACAACGTTAGAACCATTTGTTGAGAATATACATATTATCCCTGGCAATAAAGTAACATTGTTAACAAGTGATATCGAGAACATGAATGGTTTTTATGAAGATTTGTTAGCAGACAAAGAAGGGGAAGGATTTCAAAATAAACAAAAGGAATATTATTGGCTAGGAGAACATCCACTTATTGATTCTAAATTAAAATTAGATTCTAATAGTTATGCATTATCACTATTTCGTAGATTTTCATCCAATGCAGGTTGTATCGTAATTGATATTAGTAAATCTGAAATTGAATCTTTTTTAAGTGATTTAGCGTTAGGTGAAGATAGTATTGTTGGATTAATTACTCCTGATGGAAAAGAGATGATATTTTATGGAAATGATGAGAAAAACGGTAATTCCATTGAAACAGATAGTGCTAATATAAAAAATGAAGCAATATATGATATACATATTAGTTCAGAAACATTTTATCAAGATAGCATAAAATCAGTAGATGTAAGTGGTTCAAGGTATGTAGAATATCAATCTAGTGAATATTTATATTTATATAATAAAATTGGTGATACCGGAATTACCATATGTGCTCTTGTACCTAAGGTAAGTATTATGAAGCAAGCGAATGATATCAAAAACATTACAATATTTATAGTACTTATAGCAAGTACTATCGCTGTATTAGTAGGTAGTATTATGGCAGGTGGTATTGGAAGTTGTATTAGAAGTATTAATAAGAGCTTAAAACAAATATCAGAAGGTGATTTGACGGTACGTGTATCTGTAAAGCGAAAAGATGAATTTATGGTGTTAGCTCACAATATTTCGGATACTATACAAAATATGCGTGGCTTAATTGAAAAAGTTACTCATGTCAGTGGATTGGTATCCAATTCTGCAATTCATGTTATGAATGCATCCAATACTCTTAATTTAGATAGTGACAATATATCATCAGTAATCACTGAGATCGGTCATGGAATTTCAAGTCAAGCGGAAGATTCCCAAAATTGTCTATTTCAAATGGATGCGCTTTCTCAAAAAATCACTGTAGTAAATGAAAATGTAAAAGAAATAGAAAAAGTCACAGATGATACCAAGCATATGATATATGAAGGTATTGCTACCATGGAAGAATTATCAAGGCAATCAGAAGCTACCAATGATATTACAAAATATGTAGTAAATAATATAACAGCTCTAGAATCGAAATCGTATGCTATTTCTAATATTATTCAAGTGATTAATGATATTGCTGATCAAACTAATCTCTTGTCTTTAAATGCTTCCATAGAAGCTGCTAGAGCTGGAGAAGCTGGAAAGGGGTTTGCAGTTGTTGCTGATGAGATAAGAAAATTAGCAGATCAATCCATAAATGCTTCAAACCAAATAAAAGTTGTGGTGGAAGAAATAACAAAACAAACAAAAGAAACTGCAATTACTGCAAAGGAAGCAGAAAATATAGTAAGTAAGCAAAATCGAATTGTAGATACGACTGTAGCTACCTTTCAAAATATGAATCAAGGTATTGAAGTTTTGTTAACAAGTTTAAAAGCGATAGGTAACAATATGAAAAATATGGATGGTGCAAGAATAGGAACTCAAGGTGCTATTGAAAGTATATCTGCCATTGCGGAAGAAACATTAGCCGGCAAGGAAGCAGTTGATGAAACGGTAATTAGTCAGAATGAATCCATAAAAGCTTTAGAAAATGCTTCAAAAATATTAGTTGAGAATGCAAAAGAGTTAGATGAGGCGATACACATTTTCCGGATTTCATAGTGTCAAGAAAATTTTACCTAAGCTACTTGTATTTATGAAATAATTATTGTATTATAATATGGTCGAAGGAGATACTAAAAAAGTAACTTTTTCGACCTATTTTTTATTTTTAGTAAGTATTGGGAGTTTAACTAAGTTAATGTAAAGGAGTTATTGTATGAGTAAAATGAAAAAATTGCAGACCAGACAGAAAAAAGAATTAAAAAAATCAAAAAAAATGCAATTGAAACCTATTGCCAAAAACAAGAAACAAATTAAATTTGGCAGTTTAGGCATACTACAAAAACTAATATTGGGATATATTATTCCTGTTATTATAGTTGTTGCATTAGGTATAATATCTTATTCTAAGGCTTCGAAAGGTTTAATAACAAACTATGAGAGCGCAACAAAGAATACGATAGATATGGCAACAAACTATATTGAATTAGGTTTAACAAATGTAGATTCTATTGCAACAGAATATACAAGAGACTCAGATATTAATTTATATGTACAAGGTTTAACAAACAAAGATTTATTAAAAAGAAAAGCATTTATCAATACCATTTATAGTTCTTTTTCCAAAAAAGCAGACATTGATAAATTTATAGAAAGTATACATATTATATCAAAAAGTGGTACACCAGTTTTAACGAGTACTGGTAGTTCAGAAGAAAAAGACGGCTTTTATAAGGAATTATTAGAATCTGCGGAAGGTGCTAATTTAAAGAATTCCAATAATAGATTCTATTGGACAGGTAAACATTCTCTTATTGATTCTAAATTAGGTTTAAATACAGATGGTTATTCGTTATCTTTATTCCGTAAATTTCAAACAGATGGTTCTGTTATAGTAATTGATGTCAGCACAGTGGAAATTAATCGATTTTTAGATAAGTTATCATTAGGTACAGGTAGTTATGTTGGTTTGATTACATCAGATGGAACAGAGATAATTTCAGAGAATAAAGGTGATAAAAATAATGCAGCATCAGAAGTTGAAGCAACAGAAGCGAAAGGAAACAATCAATTTTCCTTTATAGCATCAACTTTTTATCAAGAAAGTTTACAAAATAGTCAGTTTAGTGGAAGTGATTATGTAAAACATAATTCTGAAGATTACTTGTATGTATATAGTAAGATTGGTAATACTGGTATAACACTTTGTGGTTTAGTACCAAAGTCAAGTTTTACAGAAGAGGCCAATGATATTCGATTTATGACATTTATACTTGTTCTTATAGCATGCGTAATTGCTTTAACATTAGGTACAGCGATATCTAGTGGAATTGTAAAATGTATTAAGAGTATTAATCAAAGTTTAAAGAAGATATCGGAGGGTGATTTAACGGTAGCTGTTTCAGTTAACCGTAAAGATGAATTTAATATATTAGCTCATAACATTACAGATACAGTTTCGAATATGAGAGGATTGATACAAAAAGTTGCTCATGTAAGTAATCTAGTTTCTGATTCCGCAGATCAAGTTATGGATACTTCCAATACAATAGCGGTTGCAAGCAGTAATATTACCAATGCAATTAATGAAATTGGTCATGGTATCGCTGGACAGGCAGAGGATTCCCAAAACTGCTTAGCACAGATGGACTCCTTATCTCAAAAAATTACAACAGTGAATGAAAACTTAACTGAAATTGAACATGTTACAGATGATACTAAGTCCATGATTAATCAAGGTATTACTACAATGGAACAACTTGCAAAACAATCAGATGCAACAAATAAAATCACCAAATATGTAGTAGACAATATAACAGCTTTAGAGATAAAATCTCATTCTATTAGTAAGATTATTCAAGTGATTAATGAAATTGCATCTCAAACTAATCTATTAGCTTTGAATGCATCCATTGAAGCAGCTAGGGCTGGCGAAGCAGGTAGAGGATTTGCTGTTGTTGCAGATGAGATAAGAAAATTAGCAGAACAATCAGTCAATGCAGCAAATGATATAAAGAAAGTAATTGAAGATATCTCACATCAAACATCTGATACTGTTAGTACGGCAAAAGAAGCGGAAAATATTGTTAGTAAACAAAATAGCATTGTTGATATGACAATTCATACATTCCAAAGTATGAATGATGGAGTTGAAAAACTCCTTGCTAACCTAATTACTATTAGTCAGAATATGAACAATATGGATAGTGCAAGAGTAGGAACTTTAAGTGCTGTAGAAAGCATATCTGCAATTTCTGAAGAAACACTAGCTGCATCAGATACCGTGGAAGAAACAGTTGGTTCTCAGACAGAATCAGTAAAAGCACTGGAAGAAGCATCTAAGATACTTGGAGAAAATGCCAAAGAACTTACGGATGCAATTAATATGTTTCGTATTTAATAGATAAAATTAGGTTTATAGAATAAAAGTACATAATAGCAGATAATTCTAAATTAGCTTGTAGCTAAAATTTAACAATGGTATAATTAAGTCGAAGATTTACCTATAGGTATATCTTCGACTTCTATTATATTGAGTTATGTTATTAAACGAATTCAATTATATTGATGAATGTTATTAATTAAATTGCATTAACAAATTCCATTATTTATTATTAAATGAATAACAAGAAAATAGTAGGAACTTGTTACCAAAGATTTAGGTTTTCATTTTTTATCTTTAAACTTTAAAATTAAAAATGCAGGAGAATTCTTATGTATAAACAATTATCAAGATTAGTTATCTATCGTAATTTAGAAAAAGACAGTATATTATTTTCACTTGCACAGATTATTGAGAATATGGATAAACAGAATGCTGGTTTATTTTCGTCCAATCCATTACATAAGGAAGAAATGATATCTCAGATATATATTCAGATTAATAGACTCCTTACTTTAGCAACAGAGTTTGGATTTGACAATAATCTGTGGCACAATTATTTGGCATATATTCTTGCTACCAATGAAAACCCATTCAGTATATCTTGTGAAAAAGTTGGAGCTTTGGATGGTACTGTGAACTTGTTCGCAAAAGGCGATTTTAAGATATTCAAAGAATTATTTGATTTTAATTTTAGTAAGATAGAATCTGAATTAGATATAAATTGTTTTAGCATAATAACAAATTATCATTCCATAGCTAAAAATGGTAAACGATATAATAAAAATGTAAGTGATAAAGTAAGAATATTAAGTGATAATATTGCAAATGAAATGGACGAAAGTGAAATATATAAAATAGTAACTGATTTTTATCGTGAATATGGTGTAGGAAAGTTTGGGCTTAATAAAGCTTTTCGAGTAAAACATGAAGCAGATAGAGTTTTAATTGGTCCGATTACGAACACAGAAGATATAAGGCTGGCTGATTTAGTTGGTTATGAAATTCAAAAGAAAAAATTAATCGATAATACAGAAGCTTTCGTAGAAGGAAGAAAGGCAAATAACTGTCTATTATTTGGTGATAGTGGAACTGGTAAGTCTACCAGCGTAAAAGCTATATTAAATGAATATTATAATCGTGGTCTTCGTATGATTGAAATCTATAAACATCAGTTTGAAGATTTATCAGAAGTAATATCGCAGATTAAAAATAGAAATTATAAATTCATTATTTATATGGACGATTTATCTTTTGAAGAGTTTGAAATAGAATACAAATATTTAAAAGCTGTTATAGAAGGTGGATTAGAGACAAAACCAGATAATGTTTTAATTTATGCAACATCTAATCGCAGACATTTAATTAGAGAAACATGGAGTGATCGCTCTGATATATCAAAAGATGAACTACATCATTCTGATACGATGCAAGAAAAGTTATCCTTAGTAGCTAGATTCGGAATAACAATTAATTATTCTGCACCAAATCAAAAAGAATTCTATGAGATTGTAAAGGGTTTATCAAAACAAATAGAAAATTTAAACCTATCAGAAGAAGAATTGTGTGCAAAGGCAAATATGTGGGAATTAAGTCACGGGGGAAGATCTGGTAGAACAGCTCAACAATTCATTAATTATCTTGCTGGAAAAGAATCTATAGACTAAAGAATGAATAAAAGGCTAATTAACAACTCAGTAGTTGTTAATTAGCTTTTTTTTATAGGAATGATAGTTAGAAAAACAATAGTTTTAACTAAATAAGCAAAACAATGATATTTATAGTATCAATTAACAACAAATAACTACTTAATTCTAAAATAGTTAAAAGTTAATGATAATTATTTTCATTTTCTATCTTGACAGATGGTATAATAAGACATATAATATCTGCAAATGATAATCATTCGCAAAAACACCAAAAAGGAGAGATGTATATGTCACTAGCAATGATAAATTTAGGAGAAACAAGAGTCATCGTTGATTTAAAAGGAAAAGATGATGTGAAGAGACACTTACAAGATATTGGATTTGTGAAAGGTGAAAGTGTTAAACTTCTTTCTCAAAATGACAGTGGATTAATTCTTTTAGTAAAAGGTGTAAGAGTTGCAATTAATAAAGGATTGGCTTCTAAAATAATGGTAGCGTAGGGAAAATGATGGAGGAAAGTATGACTTTAAGAGATTTAAAACCGGGAGAAGAAGGGAAAGTAATTGGCATTGGAGAAAAGGGGCCAGTAAGAAGAAGAATCATGGACATGGGTGTCACTCCAGGAGCCATTATAAAAGTTATTAAGGTTGCACCCTTAGGTGATCCGATTGAGGTTAATATTCGTGGTTATGAGTTATCTTTAAGAAAAGACGAAGCTAGCCAGATTGAAATTAGTACTAGCTACTAAAATGAATAAAGGAGAATTCAAATGAAATATACAATAGCCTTAGCAGGTAATCCAAATAGTGGTAAAACAACACTCTTTAATGAATTAACTGGTTCAAAGCAGCACGTAGGAAATTGGCCAGGTGTAACCGTTGATAAAAAAGAAGGTATCTATAAAAAGGACAAAGAAGTAGAAATACTTGATTTACCTGGTACCTATTCATTATCTCCTTATTCTGCAGAAGAGATTGTAGCGAGAGATTACATAGTAAAAGAAAAACCCAACGCAGTAATTAATATAGTTGATGGAACAAGCATTGAAAGAAATCTATATTTAACACTTCAGATAATTGAAACAAAGATTCCGACCGTTATAGCTCTTAATATGATGGATGAAGTGGAAGCAAAAGGAGATAGTATCGACTGTAATAAACTATCAAAAGCGCTCGGAGTTAAGGTTGTTCCTATTGTAGCAAGATCCGGTAAAGGTTTAAAGGAATTAATGGATGCCGCTATTCAAACAGCAAAAGAAGGAAAGACCTTAAATGACCTTGCTATATTTGATGAAAATATAAATAGTGCTATATCTAGATTAGAAGAATTACTTCCAGACAAAAATCAAGAAGATCGTAATTGGAAAGCAATTAAAATTCTTGAAGGTGACGAAGTAGTAACAAATGAAATCTCTGAAGATATGAAAGCTGCAGTTGCTGAAATTATTTCAGAAACTGAAAAACATGCAGATGGTGATACAGAAGCTAAAATAGCAGATTTAAGATATCAATATATTGCTAAAGTAGTAAAGGATTCCGTTAAGAAAAAACATGCTGGCCATGTAGAAACAAAATCCGATAAGTTAGATAAGATTCTAACAAATCGTTTTCTTGCACTACCGTTATTTGCTGCTATTATGTATCTTATGTTTACCATTACATTTGGTGAAGGACCTATTGGAATCGGTGTTTGGTTACAAACATTAGTTACAGACTTTTGGGACGGTCCATTTACTACAGCAATTTCTGATTTCATAGTAAATGCTGGTGCTTCAGAATGGGCTATATCCTTAGTAGTAGATGGTATTTTAGCAGGTCTTGGTGGTGTAGTATCATTCATGCCACAGATTTTAGTATTATTTTTACTTATGTCTTTCATGGAAGACAGCGGTTACATGGCAAGAGTTGCATTCGTAATGGACCGTTTATTCCGTAAGTTTGGTTTATCTGGTAAATCATTTATTCCATTATTAATGGGATTTGGTTGTTCCGTTCCAGCATTAATGGCTTCAAGAACTCTTGAAAATGAAAAAGATAGAAGACTTACTATGATGATTACACCTTTTATGTCATGTGGTGCAAAACTTCCAATCTATTTAATGTTTGCAGCTACATTATTCCCAAATGATAATCAGGCATTGATAGTTTATTCCATCTATTTCTTAGGTTTAGGAGTTGCAATTTTAAGTGGTATTATTTTAAGTAAAACATTGTTTAAAGGCGGAGTTTCTAACTTTATTATGGAACTTCCACAATACAGAATTCCAACCGCAAAAAGCGTATTAATTCATGCATGGGATAAAGTAAAAGGATTTGCAATTAAAGCAGGTACTGTAATATTTGCATCCACTGTTCTTATTTGGTTTTTATCAAGCTTTAATTTTAGTGGTATGGTAGATATGGAAGAAAGTTTCCTTGCTTATATAGGTAACGCAGTTAAATTTATATTTGTTCCATTAGGTTTTGGTAACTGGAAAGCTGTTGTTGGTACCTTAACAGGATTTATTGCGAAAGAGAATATTGTTTCTACTTTTGGTGTTTTATTTGGAGCATCTGAAGATGTGGCAGCAGCTGCCGCAGAAGGAACAGCAGCAATTTCAGGTGTTGCAGAAGTATTTACAAAAGTATCAGCATATTCTTACATGGCATTTAATTTATTATGTATGCCTTGTTTCGCAGCAGTTGGCGCTATAAGAAGAGAAATGGGATCCTGGAAATGGACTTTTAGAACTATAGCATTCCAAATGATTACTGCATGGATTGTAGCTTTCATAATTAATATAGTTGGTACGATCATTTTTTAAAAGCAAAATAACTATATAGAACAAGTAACTATATAAGCGAATAACTATATAACTATATAGAACAAGTAACTATATAAGCAAATATCTAAATGACTATATAGAAAAATAACTATTTAACAAGTAACTTAATTTCAAGAAAAGGAGGTATATTATGAACCTTGAATATGGATATGAACCGATGCCGGTTCAATTTAAAAAGCGAGAATTAATATTAGATCAATTAAGAAAAAAGAGATTTCGTGTAACAGAACAAAGAAGATTATTAATAGATATTATACTGGAAGATGAGTGTTCTAGTTGCAAAGAAATATATTATAAAGCAGTAAAAAGAGATTCTACCGTTGGTATTGCTACCGTTTATCGAATGGTAAAAACACTAGAAGATCTTGGGGTTATAAATCGTAAGAATTTATATTTAATAGATTATAATCATCTTGATATTGAACATGAGCAACCAGTTTTGTATATTGACGAAAAAACAGAACAGGCTGTAGATATAAAAAAAGGTGAATGGTTTAAAAGCTTGCAAAAAGCACTAGCAGATCAAGGTATCACGGATACCTCTGATATAACTGTTATTATTAAGAATAAGAAAAGAGACGAGGAGGAAAGTTGTGATGATCAATTATATAATAGCTGCAGTTGTCCTAATACCGTTTGTAAGTATCATTGTAAAAAGCGTAATGCGTCTTAAGAAAGGTGAAAGTGTAGGATGCAGTGGTTGTAGTGGTTGCAGTTCTACATCTTGTAGTCATAAAGAATAAATAGATAAATTGCGGAAAAGTAGAAACTCATAAATGAATAAAAAAAGGCAAGACTTATTAATTAGTCTTGCCTTTTTTACAGTTATTTTTATAGTTAATTCATTAGATATGGACAATAAAGCGTTATTAAAAAAGTGTTACGTAAAAATGTTATTTAAAAAGTGTTACGTAAAAATGTTATTTAAAAAGTGTTACATAAAAATGTTATTTAAAAAAGTGTTGCGTTAAAAGTGTTAAATAAAAATGTTATGTTAAAAGAGTTACGATAAAAGTGTTACATTAAAAATGTTACGCTAAATTATAAGGTTAAATGTATTACGTTTATAGTGTTACGTCAATAATTTACATTTAAAAATGTAACTTTATAAAAGATTAGTGATTAACAACTATTTTAATCATATAAAAAAATTTTAAAAAAGTTATAAAAAGATATTGACATATACATAATGTTAGTGTACTATATAACTAGTTCACTGGTATGTGAGTACATGAGTACATTATAAAACTTTAATTTTATCAGCGAAAACAAGTCTGACAGGAAGGGAGGCAGAGAATGGAGTTTGACAACAACATTCCAATCTATGTGCAAGTTATAAATGACATCAAAAATGATATAGTAAAAGGTACACTCGCGTTGGGAGATAAATTACCATCTGGTAGGGATTTAGCTTTAAAGTATCAGATTAATCCGAATACCGCCAACCGTATCTATAAAGAGTTGGAGTCAGAAGAAATTTGTTTTACAAAGAGAGGATTAGGAACCTTTGTAACAGAAGATGGTGAAAAACTACGACGAATACGAGAAGAGATGGCAGAAACATTACTAGATAATTTTATTAGTGGTATGAAAAATTTGGGTTTTACAAAAAAAGAAGTCATCCAACTATTGGAAATTAAGTACGAATAGTGTAATATAACAAAGTAACTGTTTATGTAATTAGTTTTTAACAAATCAACAATGTAGACAGTCAGGAAGTAATTAAGTAACAATACAAATAGAAATAAAAGTATAATAGGAGAGTGTAAACATGATATTACAATGTAATGATTTAGTTAAAAAGTATTATAGTAAAATTGCAGTTGATGGTCTAAGTCTTGAAATTGAAAAAGGTAAGATTTATGCATTGCTTGGACCAAATGGAAGTGGTAAAACCACATTTATGAAAATGGTAGCTGGTTTGGTTAAACCTACAGAAGGAACGATTTCTTTTATGGGCAATTCGATTGGTGTTGAATCTAAGAAAAAAGTAGCTTATATGTCTACAGAACCATTTTTCTATAACTACATGACAGCAGCTGACGTTGGAAAGTATTATCAAGATTTTTTTGAAGACTTTGATATAAAGAGATATGAAGAATTAATGGGAAGAATGGAACTTAGTATGAAGGATAAAGCAAAAAGCTTATCATCCGGTATGGCAGCTAAGTTAAAAATAGCAGCAACTCTTGCAAGAAAAGCAGATTTATATATGCTAGATGAACCATTGAATGGAATCGATATTATTGCACGAGATAGAATCATCAATACGATTTTAGAGGTTGCAAGAGAAGATTCTACAATCTTAATATCAAGCCATCTTGTTGATGAACTAGAGAAAATCATTGATAATGCTATATTTGTTAAGAATGGTAAAATAGCATTAAACGGAGAAGCAGAACAACTTCGTGCAACTCATGGAAAATCAATCGTTGAATTATATAAAGAAATTTATGCGTAAGTAAAGGGGAGACCAATATGTTAAAATTAATGAAATATGAATTTAGAAAGCAAGCATTTTCAAAGCTTGTTATATTATCACTGGTAGGTTTATTAGAATTAGTATTCTTTTTTGGAGTAATCACTAGTAAAGAGAAGTTTATAGCTTCCTCAATGAGTTTATTAGCAGTATTTACTTTTGGTGCATTATTCTTTTTAGCTTTTGAGTCAATTATTACTTATTCCAATGATTTAAAACAAAAATGTAGTTATATGTTATTTTTGACACCAAATACTAGTTATAGTATAGTAGGTGCAAAAGTATTATCAGCCGGTATACAAATTGTATTAGCTGGTCTTGCATTCTTCGCAGTGTTCGCAATTGATGGTGCTGTTTTAATTGCAAAATATAATGCGTTAGCAGAAGTAAAAGATATGATCATGGAAGCGCTAGATCAATTCTTTAAATTAAAAATAGAATTTTCTGATGTAGCATCTGTAACTGCAGCAGTAATTGCTCAATGGATTAGTACAATTACATTAGCATTTTTCTCTATTACATTAAGTACAACATTCTTAGCAAATAAAAAGTTTAAAGGAATAGTAAGTTTTGCATTGTTTATTGGATTAAATATTTTATATAGTTACATCGTTGACTTAACATTAGGGGATGTAACAAATTTTACAGATAGATTAACATTATATTTCTCATTACAAACATTATATATGATTATATTTACTATTATAACTTATGTTGGTACAGCTTGGATGCTTGATAAGAAAGTAAGTGTATAATCGAGTGATATCTATAGCGGGTATATAGATTTAATCAGAATTTACTTAATTTAAGGATTAAAATTTCATAATAGAATCAAAAATGATTGAACTGTCACAAATAGATTAGATTGTGGCAGTTCAATCATTTTGAATATTCATAAATTTTAAAAAGGGAGTTCGTTTCTCGCTCTTAACTTAAATTGATAAAGATACTGTACAAAAATACGATAAAATAAGTTTATAATCATATTATGCTAACTAATTATTCTTATTTTCAATTTTATATAAATATATATTAATTAAAATTGGTTTACCATCAAGATCATCTTTATATGATTTATTATCTATTTGTTTTATTCTTTTGAATCCCAATCTTTCAAGTAATCTCCATGAATTCTCATTATGTATGTCGCAATCACCGTATATTTCTTTAGCACCAATTGTACAAAAAAGATGAGTAATAAGCTTTTTTCCTGCTTCCGTGGCATATCCCATCTTTCCATATGATGGGTTGAAATCAAAATCCATTGAATAATCCCCGTCCTCATCCACAAAATATCCGATGCTTCCAATGACGATATTTTTATCTTTAAGTTCTACTACCAGTCAGCTGTCATTATCTTTCCATTCAGCAATCAGTTCTTTTACTTCAGCAGTTGACATTGGGTAAAAATCTTCATACTTGGCAACATCTTCATTACTAAAGTATTCATATATGTCATGGAAGTCCTCTATTCGGTAATTTCTGATTATTAGATGATCAGTCTCTAAATGTATCATTTAATATATCTCCTTTTTATCTCTATTATTTAAATTTAGTTCAAGATTATAAAATTGTAAATTAAAAACATGGTAAATCTGTACATTTAAAATCACCTAAAGTCAATGTATTTGTCATTCACTTCTAACTTAAAAATGAGCATAGATAATTAAGGAATAACTCCAGAATGCATCCAATCTATCCAAAATGAATCTATATCTAATTTATTATCTGCCATTCCTGCCAATTCTTCTGGCCAGCAAAGTGCTTTAAGTTGAATCGTTTGTAACATATTATATAAATGACATACTAAATGCATGGTAATATTATACATTATTTGATTGCTTATAATCAATGTATTTGTCATTCACATTTTAATTTAAAATAAACATAGAAAATGCAAAGTCACTAACATTATCTTCTTCAACAAAATTGAAAAGAACCCAATATATCTTACTATGTAGAAGTGCGCATAAATACTAAATTAATTCCATTATCCGATTTCACCTCTATATAAGAAAAATCGATAAAACTTGCTTCCTATTTACATATAAGGTAAAATAATTATAATACTTTACCGTTTCATATTTACTTCGTAATTTATAGAAAAGGGGGAATCCCATGATCTCTAGTATTGTAGCAATCTCAAAAAACTATGTAATAGGTATTAATGGTTTAATACCATGGCGAATAAAAGGTGAACAAAAGAGATTTCGTGAATTAACGACTGGTAAAACTATTATTATGGGTAGAAAAAGCTATGAAGAGATAGGTAAACCGCTTCCAAATCGAAAGACAATTATTTTATCTAATACCATTCAAATAAATGATGAAAATTGTATTACTGTTACGTCTTTACAAGAGGCTTTACGTCTTACAAAAGATGAAGATGTATTTGTAGCAGGTGGTGGCAGAGTTTATCAAGAATCGATGCCATTTGTTGACCGTATATATCTTACTGTAATTGATATGGAGATACCAGGCGATACATTCTTTCCTAGTATTGCTGCTAGTGACTTCCTAAAAACATACGAAGAAAGAATAGAAGGTGAAATCCCATATACTTATTATACTTATGATCGTATATGTAAACCAATGAAATAGGATTGACAAAATTGGTATGGGAACGTATGATTGAATTCGTATGAAAATTAATCATATATGCAATTATTTTAAATAGTTAGAGAGGAACATAAAATGATTTATTTAGACTATGCAGCTAATACTCCTACAGATAAAGAAGTATTAGATACATTTTATGATGTTTCATTAAAATATATCGGTAATCCAAATTCACCCCATCAACTTGGGATTAACGCAAAGATTAGATTAGATGAATCTACAAAACAAATTGCAGCACTTTTAAATGCAAAAGAAAATGAAGTAATATACACCTCCGGTGCAAGTGAATCCAACAATATGGCTATCAAAGGTATAGCAGGTTGTTATAAACGATATGGCAAACATATTATAACTACTTATTTAGAGCACGCATCGGTGACAGGACCAATCACAGCATTACAAAACGAAGGGTACGAAGTAGATTTTGTTAATATCGATGAGAATGGACAAGTTGATTTAGAGCATTTAAAAGAATTAATGCGAGATGATACCATATTAGTTTCAATCTGCTACGTGGATAGTGAAATAGGTACCATACAGCCAATAGATGAAATTAGTAAAATCGTTAAGAGCTATTCTCATGTATTTCTTCATGTTGATGCTACCCAAGCAGTTGGTAAAATACCAGTATCCTTTGATAATATAGATTTATTAACTTGTTCTGGACACAAATTTTACGGAATTAATGGGTGCGGAATCTTGTTAAAAAGAGAATCTATTATGTTAGAACCATTAATACATGGTGGAATTAGTACAACTTCATTTCGAAGTGGTACCCCAATGTTAGCATTATCTGCAGCAACAGAAAAAGCAATGACATTATCTATAAATCAATTAGATGAACGTTTTGATTATGTATCAGGATTGAATAAAAAACTAAGAAATGCTTTTTTACAACTAAAAGATATTCGTTTGAATACTCCTGAGAATGGTTCACCTTATATACTTAATATTAGCATCAAAGGTGTTAATACCAATCAGTTACAGAATGCATTAAACGAAGATGAAATATATGTAGCTACAAAATCAGCTTGCTGTGCTCCCAATACAGTTTCTAGGCCCGTGTATGCAATTACAAAGGATAGAAAACTTGCATTATCCACACTTAGAATTAGCTTGAGTCACTTAACATCCGAAGAAGATATAGATACATTCTTAGAGTGTTTCCATAGACAATTAAATTTGAAGAAATAAAATAATAATTTAAAAACAATCAAAATTTAAGCAATATTCATAGTTATTATTATGAAAACAACATACGTTAGATTTACAATGGAGAGAAAAATGGAAAATTATAAAGAAGTAGAACGAAGTATAATTAAACGTTTCAGAAAAGAAATTTGGAGAAAATTTATAACAGCAATCAATGACTATAAGTTAATCAACGAAGGAGATAAAATTGCAGTATGTATCTCTGGTGGTAAGGATTCAATGTTGCTTGCTAAGTGTATGCAAGAGCTTCACAAACATGGAAAAGTAGATTTTGAATTAAAATTTTTGGTTATGGATCCTGGATATAATCCATATAACAAACAAATTATTCTTGATAATGCCGAATATTTGAATATACCAATTCATGTTTTTGAAACTGATATATTCAATATCGTTGCTGAAGTAGAAGATTCACCATGTTATCTATGTGCTAGAATGCGTAGAGGATATCTATATAAACACGCAAAAGAATTAGGCTGTAACAAAATTGCACTAGGACATCATTTTGATGATGTAATAGAAACGACTCTTATGAGTATGCTCTATAGTGGTCAAATTAAGGGTATGATGCCTAAACTACACAGTACAAATTATGAGGGAATGGAATTAATTCGCCCATTATATATGGTAAAAGAAGCAGATATTCTTGCTTGGAAAAAATATAATAATCTTCAGTTTATCCAATGTGCATGTAGACTTACAGAAAATTGTATGCTAGGTGATAATGGTGGTGGATCCAAACGTGGTGAGATGAAAGATTTAATTAAAAAATTTAGACAAACCAGTGATATCATTGATATGAATATATTCCGTAGTATGCATAATGTAAATTTAGATACTATGATAGGATATCAGTTAAAACAAGTGGAGCATAGTTTTTTAGATGATTATGATAAATAAGATAGAATAACTTTATACACATCTTAAACATGACAGGAAAAGGTGATTGATTGAAGAAATTTCATTACTTGTTTATTGTTCTACTATTTATCATAGTAATAATTAGCAAAGCGCAGGTACAAGCTGCAACCGATTATCAAGTTATTCGAGTTGGATTAGAGAGTCAGTACAAAAATAAAAGCGTGATAGAAATTAAAACCACAAAGATTGGTTTGGGTTATTCGTACGATAATAATTTTTCAGAAGAAATGGTAATTGACAGTGAAACTGGATTTGAGCTAACACCTGCTACTGGTTATTTTTTTCGAATTGATAAGGTGTATACAAATTATGAGCAAGCAAAAAATGTAGCATCTACGATAGAACAATTAGACATTAAGGCGTATCCTGTTATTACTTATAAAGGTAGTTGGCAAGTTTATATTGGTGGAGATAAAGATATAAATAACGTACAAAACCAATATAATAAGGTGTTAGACCGATTTGGTTTTCGTTATTCTAATATCATGGATGATAATGGATACCGTGTACTCTTAAAGGGGCAAAAAGATACAATATTAATTGATGTTGATGATCATAATGTATATCCACAGATGATTTCTTATATCAGTAATTCAGCTGGTGTAAAAGTGATTGATCTTGGTAACAGAGTATATCGAGGACGAATTGAGATAGGAAGATATCAAAACAACTCATTAACTGCAATAAATATTATAAATATTGAACATTATCTATATGGAGTTGTACCCAGTGAGATGATAAGTTCTTGGCCAATGGAGGCTTTAAAAGCACAAGCAGTTTGTGCTAGGGGATACGCAGTTCTAAAAGCTGGATATGTAAGTCAAGCTAGCGTAAAGAAACCGTATCGCATAAATGATACTACAGAAAGCCAAGTATACAAAGGATATTCAGCTGAAACAAGCCGAACGAATCAAGCTGTAGATGCTACAAAAGGAGAAACGGTATCTTATAAGAATCAAATAGTTTCAACCTACTTTTTTTCGACTAGTGGTGGAAGAACACAAAATGTAGAAGATGTATGGAGTAAAGCAGCACCATATCTTAGAAGTGTTCCTGATTTATATGAAAATGATCCTGCAATGAAACCATGGGTTATATCACTAACCAGATCACAGATCAATAATAAACTATTAGGAAAAGGTTATAACATAGGGAATATATTAGATATATTCCCAGAGATAAAAACAGAATCTGGACATGTCTATTCCCTAAAAGTTAAAGGTTCTACAAAAAATGTGGTTTTACAAACTGGAACCATAAGATCCACATTATCTTTGTATAGTACAAAATTTAAAGTAATAGAATATGGTGATAAACCAGATAAGGTAATTATGAAAGGCCGAAATAGTACATCTAGTAAACAGATAAGTCAAAGTTATATTATTGACGGTAGTTTTAACGTAAAAAAAGCAAGTCAAACCCTAGATCAATACATTGCAATAAGTGAAGATAACCGTACCAATTTTCCACGAATTACACCAAAAAGCAAGGATGTTATTTTATTTGCTGGACAAGGATATGGTCATGGTGTTGGTATGAGCCAGTCTGGTGCAAAAGGTATGGCAGAGGCTGGTTTTACGTATAAAGAGATTTTGAAACATTATTTTGTAGGTACAGAAATAAGGTAATAGATAGAAATAAGGTAATAGATTATTTTTTCATATAGATGAAACATAGCTTAATCGTTATAAGAAAGCTCAATAAGTACAACAAATAGGAGAAAAGCATGACAAGACAAGATTTTGATTTCTATTTACCAGAAGAGTTAATAGCGCAAGATCCACTAGAAGATCGTTCTGGTTCTAGACTTTTAGTATTAGACAAAATTACAGGTGAAATAGAACATAGAATTTTTAAGGATATAATAGAATATCTAGTTGAAGGTGATTGTTTAGTAATTAATAATACGAAGGTAATTCCTGCTAGATTAATTGGTGAAAGAGAAGGTACTGGCGCAAAAGTTGAGGTTTTACTTTTAAAAAGACATGAAAATGATGTTTGGGAAGCATTGGTAAAACCAGGTAAAAAAGCAAAAGTAGGTAGCAGAATAAGTTTTGGTGATGGGTTATTAGTTGGAGAAGTTACTCAAATTGTAGATGAAGGTAATCGATTGATAAAATTCCACTATAACGGAATTTTTGAAGAAATCTTAGATCAATTAGGCCAAATGCCACTACCACCTTATATAACGCACCAATTAGAAGATAAAAATCGTTACCAAACGGTTTATGCAAAATATGAAGGTTCTGCGGCGGCACCGACAGCTGGATTACATTTTACCAAGGAATTATTAGATGAGATAGAGAAAAAAGGAATTACGATTGCAAATGTTACTCTTCACGTTGGTTTAGGAACGTTTCGTCCTGTAAAAGTTGATAATATCTTAGAACATCATATGCACTCTGAGTTTTATCATATTGAACAGGAAGAAGCTGATAAGATTAATAATACTAAGAAAAACGGTGGAAGAGTTATCTGTGTTGGTACAACAAGTTGTAGAACTGTAGAATCTGCAGCAGATGAGAGTGGTTTTGTGAAACCAGGTAGTGGAGATACAGAAATCTTTATCTATCCAGGATATCAATTTAAAGTTTTAGATGCCTTGATTACGAATTTCCATTTGCCTGAATCAACGCTTATCATGTTAGTTTCTGCTTTAGTTGGAAGAGAGCCTGTCCTTCATGCATATGAAACAGCAGTGAAAGAGCGTTATCGCTTCTTTAGCTTTGGAGATGCAATGTTTATCGTCGCAAAATAAATATGTTATAAATATAATTAGGTTGATGTAGGTATTAATGATTTAATACTTACATCAACCTAATTGATTGTAGGAGTTTATATTGCATCAAGATACTTAATTCTATGTTATATCTTGTTGAATATCGTTTTTTTCATACTGTATTTAATATATATTATTTACTTCATACTATTACTTCACAATAACCAAGTCATGTTAACCAAGTCATGTTAACCAAGTCAAATTAACCAAGTCAAATCAACCAAGTCAAATTAACCACGTCATGTTAATCATATCATATGAATATTCTTATTAATTACAATGTATGACTTGCTTCATATTGATTACTTATAGTAATCAATGATAGAATTAGTAATAAGGCTAACTCTTAATATTATCTAATTAAATGTTTTAATTCTTGGTAAAAATTTGGATATGATATATTTACACATTCTGCACCAAGTATTTCAACAGGACGTTCAGAGACTAAACCAGCGATAGCAAATGACATAGCAATTCGATGGTCTAATTTACTATCAATCGTTGCGCCATGCAATGCTTTACCACCTTCTATAATCATTCCATCGTCTGTAGCTGTCACATTAGCACCCATTTGAGTTAGATTCTTCACCATAACATCAATACGATTGGATTCTTTTACTTTAAGCTCAGCTGCATCTTTAATAGTAGTCGTTCCTTTGGCGAAACATGCCATTATTGCTATGATTGGAATTTCATCAATTAATGTAGGGATAATAGAACCACCAATTTCAGTACCATGTAAATCGCTGTGTCGTACAAGAATATCAGCAATAGCTTCCGTATCCGTATTACGAATATTCTCAATTACTATATCAGCACCCATCATATTGCATACTCGGATGATTCCATCACGGGTAGGATTAATCCCAACATTTTTAATAAGTATTTCAGATCCTGGTACTAGTAGTCCAGCAGCAATAAAGTATGCTGCAGAGGAAATATCACCAGGAACATAGATTTTCTCAGCATGAAGTCTAGGAGCTGGTAAGATAGTAGCAGTATTACCTTTGGATTCTACGTTAGCACCTAACATACGTAGCATTAATTCAGTGTGATTTCTTGACAAATAAGGTTCGGATACAGATGTAGGACCATCTGCATATAATCCGGCTAGCAGGATAGCAGATTTAATCTGAGCGGATGCTACAGGTGATTCATAATGTATACCTGTTAGAGAACTTTTATGACCTTTTATTCTTAATGGTGCGCAGCCATTTCCAGGTATACTAGTGATGAATGCTCCCATTTCGTTTAAAGGGGTTATTACTCTACCCATTGGTCGTTTTTGGATGGATTCATCACCAGTCATAGTTACATCAAAACGTTGCCCGCATAAAATACCTGACATAAGTCGCATTGTAGTACCGCTGTTACCGACATCTAATATATCTGTTGGTTGTTTTAATCCATGTAATCCTTTTCCACGTACTAATATTTTATTTGTTTCTATATCATTTTGAATTACGATACCCATATCACGAAAGCAGCGAATTGTAGATAAGCAGTCAGCACCCTGAAGAAAATGAGTTATCTCCGTTGTACCTTCAGCTAAGGAACCAAACATAACCGCTCGATGCGATATGGATTTATCGCCAGGAACTTCAATTTCACCTTTTAATGAGTTTACTTTTTCAATAATCATCAAATAACTCCCATCTTTTTATCTATAATAGAATTCTATCTTTCATAGACAGTATATCGGTATTTCTTTAATAAATCAACTGCCTTCTCTTTTGCTTGTTCATCATAAAATTCAATACGAAGAACTCCTTGTTCAAATTCTCGGTTATGAATAATACCAATATTTTTGATACTTATAATATTCGTAGCTAAGAGAGTAGCAATGGTTGCAATAGCACCTGCTTCATCAATAATATCAAGATATATTTCAAAGACTTTTTTCATCATACCTAGTGATGAATTCGGTATGGAATCTCTATATTCCCCTGCAGTATCAAAATACTGATATAGGTAGTCTTCATCTTTTATTTCTAGAGCTTGATAGACTTCCTGCAAATGAGTGATATATCGATTTAGAAAATGTTTTATGCTATCTGTATTGGTTAAACAAATATTTTGCCACATTACTGGTGATGAAGATGCAATTCTTGTTATGTCTTTAAAACCACCAGCTGCTAAAGTTCTCATTTTTTCCTTGGAATCATCTGATTCTCTTACTAAGTTAACTAAGCCAGCTGCTATAATATGTGGAACGTGGCTAATAGCAGCAGTAATATCATCGTGTTCACCCGAATCTAAAATTAATGGTATAGCGCCAATGTCTTTTACTAATTGATAAAGTAGTTCAATTTTTTCTACACTTACTTCATTGCATGGAGTTAATATATAATAAGCATTTTCAAGTAATTTGCTATGTGAGTGATGGTAACCAGTTTTCTCTGATCCAGCCATAGGATGTCCGCCAATAAAATGTTGTTGTAACCCTAAATCTTCCACTGCTTTATGTATATTACCTTTTACGCTACCTACATCAGTTAATATACAATCAACTTTAATAATATTTTTTAGAGTACTTAAATAAGTAATATTCGTAAGTACAGGTGCACAAAGAAAAATAATGTCACATTCTGAAAAATCTTTTAAATCTTGATATACAAAATCTAAAACTTTATCATCAAGTGCTTCTTTTAAGCCTGTTCCCAATTTATTGGAATTATAATTATAAGCAATTAATGTGTTCTTTGGATTAATATCTTTTAATGAACGTGCAATTGAGCCACCAATTAATCCAAAGCCAATAAAGCCAGCTATCAAATCATCCATAAACTTTCTCCTGATTTTTATTTATTAAAATTTTTTACCCATTAAATTTGCTAATGGTCTTAACTCTGCACACAATTCTTCAAATTGTGGGAAAGTGAGTGATTGTGGACCATCCGATAGAGCGATAGCTGGATTTGGATGTGTTTCTATCATTAACCCATCTGCTCCAACTGCGATTGCACTTTTTGCAAGTGGTTTCACATATTTTCTTACGCCTGTCGCATGACTTGGATCTACAATGATTGGTAGGTGACTTTTTGCTTTAATAACAGGTACAGCACTTATATCTAATGTATTACGAGTTGCAGTTTCGAAGGTTCTTATTCCACGCTCACATAGTACAACATTTGGATTACCTTCTGCAATGATATATTCAGATGCATTTAACCATTCGTCAATCGTAGCAGATAAACCACGTTTTAAAAGAACAGGTAATCCGGTTTTTCCTGCTTCTTTTAGTAAATAGAAATTTTGCATATTTCTTGCTCCGATTTGAAGCATATCAACATATTTTACTGCAGCTTCAATCGCAGCTAAACTTGTAACTTCACATACAACGGAAAGGCCAGTTTCTTCCCTAGCTTCTTTCATATAACGTAAACCTTCTTCTTCAAGTCCTTGGAATGCATATGGTGAAGTTCTTGGTTTATATGCACCACCACGAAGTATCTGTGCTCCTGCTTTTTTAATTGCATGTGCTGTTTCTAATAATTGTTCTTTACTTTCAACTGCACATGGCCCTGACATAATAACCAATTCATCTCCACCTATGGATACATTACCTACTTTAATTATAGATGGTTCCGGATGGAATTTTTTATTGGCAAGTTTGTAACTTTCTGTTACTGCTACAATTTTATCAACGTCATCAGCAATTTCTAGATTTTGGTCCTGTAATTTTGATTTATCACCAACTACACCAATAATGGTTACTTCTTTTCCATCTGAGATATGAGCTGTTAATCCTTTTCCTTCAATAATCTGTATAATGTTTTGGATTGATTCTTTTTTTGCATTTGGTTTCATTACTATAATCATATTAAAAATCCTTTCAAAGTAAATGGTTTCATTCATGCAATTATGAAACTAATTAGTTTAATTACATCTTTAGTTACACAATAGTCTATAAATGGTTTCTTGTATTATTCGTTTTCGTTCTAAATATATCTTTCTTAATCTACCTTACCTAGTTTACATCATCGTTATAAAAATGTCAATACTGTAAAACATTAAAGTGTAACAGTTTAAAGCGTAACAGTTTAAAGTGAAAAATAAAATAAAAAATAAGATAGAAAAAGATAAAAAATTTAAGAATTTTCAGTATTAATGTTACAAGGTTTTTGAATTGCGATAAAAATATTTGTTAAACAAGCATAAAACTGTTGTAAATTCTGACAACTTTTAGTAAAATATAGACAGGGGTATTATTTGTGAAATAATACCTTTATATACAGATAAAGGTAGTTTGAAACACAAGAATATTAAGTAATGGAGGAAAAAAGAATGAATGTTTACACTTCAGAAAAGATTCGAAATGTTGTATTGTTAGGCCACGGTGGCTGTGGCAAGACGACTTTAGTCGAAGCCATGGCCTACACAACGGGAATTACAAAGCGTCAAGGTAAGATTGAAGAAGGTAATACTATCAGTGATTATGATAAGGAAGAAGTGAAACGTCTTTTTTCAATCAGCACCACGGTAGTACCAATTATTTGGGAGAATACTAAGATTAATTTATTGGATACGCCTGGGTACTTTGATTTTGTTGGAGAAGTAGAAGAAGCCTTAAATGCAGCAGATGCAGCAGTAATTGTAATATCAGCAAAAGCGGGAGTAGAAGTTGGAACCATGAAGGCTTGGGATTATTGTGAAAAACACAATTTACCAAGAATGTTCTTTGTAACAGATATGGATGATGATAACGCAAGTTATCGAGAAGTAGTAGAAAAATTAACAGAACTCTACGGTAAAAAAATAGCACCATTTCATTTACCAATTCGTGAAAATGAAAAATTTGTTGGCTTCGTTAATGTGGTTAAGATGGCAGGTAGAAGATTTACAACTATGAGTAATTATGAGGAGTGTCCAATACCGGATTATTCTATGGAGAACTTAACCAAGTTTCGTGAAACTCTCTTAGATGCTGTTGCTGAGACGAGTGAAGATTTAATGGAAAAATATTTTGCGGGGGAAGAATTTACACCGGAGGAGATATCTCTTGCACTTCGTAATAATGTAATAGATGGTACAGTAGTACCGGTTTTAATGGGATCAGGATTAAATGCACAAGGTGCAACCATGTTACTTCAAGCTATTGAGAAGTATTTCCCATCACCAACAAAACAAGATGTAAAAGGAACTAATATAAAAACCAATACTCCGTTTACAGCAAATTATGATGATAGCCTTCCAATGTCTGCTATTGTTTTTAAGACAATTGCAGATCCGTTTATTGGTAAGTTTTCATTGGTTAAGGTTTGCTCGGGTGTATTAAGATCCGATTCCACCATTTTTAATGCAGATAAAGATACCGAAGAAAAACTTTCAAGATTATATATATTACGTGGAAAAGAGCAGGTTGAAGTTAATGAATTGCATGCAGGTGATATTGGAGCAATTGGTAAATTATCTGACACTGTAACGGGTGATACCTTATCAACAAAAGCAAATCCTATTATCTTTGAACGCCCTGAGATGCCAAAACCATATACTTGTCAACGCTTTAAGACAAAAAATAAAGGCGATGATGATAAAGTATCACAGGCACTTGCTAAATTAATGGATGAAGATTTAACTCTTAAAGTTGTTAATGATAAAGAAAATAGACAGACTTTATTATATGGTATTGGAGATCAACAATTAGAAGTTGTTGTATGCAAACTTCAAACAAAATACAAGGTTGAAATTGATGTTATGAAGCCTAGAGTACCGTTTAGGGAAACAATTCGCAAGAAAGTTAGAGTACAAGGTAAATACAAGAAACAGTCTGGTGGACATGGACAATACGGTGATGTTCATATTGAGTTTGAACCATCCGGTAATCAAGAAGTACCATACGAATTTGCTGAAAAGATATTTGGTGGTGCAGTTCCTAGAAACTATTTCCCAGCAGTAGAAAAAGGTATTGCAGAATCTGTAATAAAAGGACCACTAGCTGGATATCCAGTAGTCGGATTAAAAGCAACATTAGTGGATGGATCCTATCATCCTGTTGATTCCTCTGAAATGGCATTTAAGATGGCGACTATTCAGGCTTTCAAACAAGCTTTCATGGAAGCATCTCCTATATTACTAGAACCAATCGCAGCATTACGAGTAGTTGTACCTGACAAATACACTGGCGATATCATGGGTGATTTAAATAAACGTCGTGGTAGAGTACTTGGCATGAATCCATTACCAAATAATAAACAAGAAATTGTAGCAGATATCCCGATGTCTGAATTATATGGTTATTCAACCGATTTACGTTCTATGACTGGTGGAGCAGGTGATTATTCCTATGAATTTACTCGTTATGAACAAGCGCCTTCTGATGTTCAACAAAAAATCATGGAAGAAAATGAAAAAGAATTGCTTGCTAGTGGTGAATAATAAATTATTTAATAATTTAATAACCTATTATTTGTAGATGTGAAATTTTGATATTGTAATATTTAACCAAATTAAGGTCTGATCTCTGGAAATCAGGGTCAGACCTTTTTATATGGAATAATAATAAAAATACTATGGTAAATAATTGTAGTGTGTATAAACTTGGTATATAATGTATATAAACAAGTGAATATTACTTAAGATACTATATTTATTTGTTGGCAACTAACTAATTGTTTCAAGTTATTTTTAGGGGGAATATTATTGAAAACAAAAAGAGTAATTGTATTGCCTTACGATAAGAGATGGAAAGAGGAATACGTAAAAATTAAAACAATATTAGAGAAAGCGTTGGGTTCTAGCGTTATATCAATTGAACATGTTGGAAGTACATCAGTAGAAGGACTTGCTGCGAAACCAATTATTGATATTGATGTTGTGATTGAAAGTTATGATGTGTTTGAAG
Source organism: Anaerocolumna sp. (assembly GCA_029239975.1). Taxonomy (GTDB): domain Bacteria; phylum Bacillota; class Clostridia; order Lachnospirales; family Lachnospiraceae; genus Anaerocolumna. The sequence continues at coordinate 38,604 of JARBTX010000001.1, read as the reverse complement.
ATGTAAAGAGAAGATTAGAAAAATTAAGATATCGCTATGAAGGTAATCTAGGAATAGCACAAAGGGAAGCTTTTAAATACGAAAACAAACCAGATCTTATGGCTCATCACCTGTATGTATGCCCAAAGAACTCAGAAGAATTAAATAGGCATTTAGTTTTCAGGGATTATTTAAGAACACATAAAAGTGATATGAAGCAATATGGAAATATAAAGTTAGAGGCTGCAACTTTGTATCCAAATGATATTGATAATTACATATTATATAAAAGTCAAATTATTGATGAAATATATAGAAAGTGTGGCTTATTACAGAAATCAAGTTAGGGGGAGATAATTTGAGATCTTGTATAAACTGTAAGGGGTTTATTAAAGACGGCGAATTATATTGTAAACATTGTGGGTATGAGCTAAATCAGATACCAAAATCAGCTTACATTTGCCGAAAATGTGAAAAGGATTTACTGGATATAAATTCTGTATGTGAATGTAGGGGAAAGGCAATCCTACGAGATGAATATAATGGATTCGTCAATAAGGTTGAAAAGAGACGAAGATTAATAATAATAACATCAATACTAGTAATTTTAATTGTAGTATATATGATAATCACATGGCCAAAATCTATAAAAGACCTTACTGGATTTCATGAGTATTCTGATGTAAGCATTGCAATGTACATCAACACTCCTAGGTTGGAGAATGGCCAACCCGTTATTGATTATATTACTGCTAATGTAGAAGGAATAGATGCAAATGAATTAATGCACCTATTGCATCAAGGGAAATATAAACCCAACTTGATTAAGACAATATTTTCAAATGGAGTGGATACCGATAATATTACTTATGTTATTGGAATAAACATAGTAAGCCAAGAGCCAAAGATGGAGTTTTTAACCATATCATCTAATGGAACGGTATGGTGTAATGATGTTTATTATACCTTGGAAACAAAGGATAGTGGAAAGTTAATAGGAAAAATTCATGAATTTATAAGTATGAGACAAAAGTAGTATTATCTAATAAATGGGGGAGTGGTTATGCAGTCATGTCCAAAGTGTCAATCAATTTTAGATAGGAATTCAAAATGTCAACTAATAAAATAAAAGTAATATTTTTTGATTTATTTTTTACTCTTATAACACCAAAATACAACGATGTTAGGAATGAGTACGACGTGTTAGGAATTACATGTGATCAATGGGAAGAATATGCAGAAGACGCTAATATTTATAGGAAAAGAGCGTTAGGATTAGTGAAAGAGCCACTTCAGATTATAGATGATATAATATCATCTATGAATATAGCAGTAGATGAAGAGGCAAAAAGAGAAATACTTTATTTACGGGAAGAAAGAATGAAACAAGCATTACTTCAAGTAGATGAAACAATTTTAGAGGTATTAACTGTATTAAAAAAGAATGGAATAAAATTATGTTTAATTAGTAATCTAGATGTTATTGATTCCAAGCATTGGCTGGAGTCTCCACTTAGTCAGTTACTTGATGATTGGGTATTCTCCCATCAAGTCGGCTTTTTAAAACCTGAGCCAGATATTTATAAGATAGCTTTAGATAGAATGAATGCAAAACCAGATGAATGTGTTTTGGTTGGTGATGGTGGTTCAGACGAATTAAAAGGAGCAAAAGAACAAGGAATACATACTATATTATCTGATTATTTGTTAAAAAGAAATGAGATAGATTTAAAAAACATAATGAAACATACAGAGTTTACAATTAGTGACTTTACGATGTTAACCACGTTAATAAATGAAATGTAGAAATCGAAGCAAGTGCTTAAGTTTAGACTCTTGTAAAAATAAGAAGTTACATTAATTAAAATAATATATTGGAGGATTTACAATGTCAGAAGAAAAAAATGTTCTATTTACTAAAGGAAATGATGCTTATCATGACGAACTAATTGATTTAATTAATTATGTATTTAATATGAATGGTAGAGAAAATGATTTCTATCGTTTGTTACCAAAATTATATAAAAAGGAATATCATCCATCCCAGTTTAATTATCTTGCCCTTGAAGATAACAAGATAAAAGCTGCAGTTGGTTCTTATCCTGGTGAAATGTATGTATGTGGATCAAAATTAACTTATGAAGGTATTGGTAATGTTGCAGTGCATCCGTATTGTAATTCAAAGGGTTATATGAAAATACTTATGAACCAGGCAGTTGATGCAATGATTAGGAATGATGTAGACTTTTCTTCACTTGCAGGAAGACGTAATCGATATGCTTATTTCTCCTATGAAATTGTGGGAAGAAAATATAGCTTTTGGTTAGATGAAAGTAATATTAAACATAATTTTAGGAAAGATAGAAAAGAGCGTTTTCAATTTGTATTAGTAGATGAAAAAAATGTTATTGCTCTAGACGAGATAGCAAAATTACAGAATAAGCAAATTACTTATTACGAGAGAGAAGACAGTAAACTATTTGATTATTTAAAAAATTGGAAAGATGTTGATGTATATGGAATTTATGAAGAAAATCGCTTTAGTGGATATTTGCTATGTTACAATAAGAATACGATAAAAGAGATTCAACTTACAACCAAAGAAGATATTCAAGATGTAGTAGCTGACTTCTTAAATAATGTTACAAAGTCTGGTTTAACTCTTGAAGTACCTGATTATCAGAGATATTATGTAGATTCATTAAGCAAAATTGCAGAGAGTGTTTCCATACAGGATAAAGAGAATTTTTCTGTATTTAACTATGGTAAGGTAATCGAGGCATTCTTAAAATTAAAAGCGAAAACTGATCCTATCGCAGATGGTGAAATTGTGTTTAATATTCACGGTAAGAAAAAGGATGAAAAATTATTAATTTCTGTAAAAGGTGAAACCATAACAGTAAAACCAACTGAACAAGAAACAACTTATGAATATGCACATTTAGAAGCAATGCAGTTATTATTCGGTAATTATTCACCACTTAGAACGAAGCTTCCAATTGAAGTACAAAGCTGGCTTCCATTGCCGCTTTATATTTTCCCGGCGGATGAAGTATAAATTGGACAAGAACTTTTATATAAACAAGGTGTTCGCAATTGTATATTAATGCGGTGAAATAGTTAAAAATAAAGAAGTAATTTTTATTTAATTAGTAAAAGGAGTGTTCATAATGGTTGGAGTAGAAATTGATATGATAGTTACAGAAAGTTTGGAAGCATTGAAATTATACGAAAAAATATTTGATGTCGAGCGTGTTGAGGTTTCAGATTTACCTAAAGGTGAAAACGAAGTCGTTTTTACTCTATACGGAGTTCGCTTTCACATGTTGGATGAAAACCCTAAATTCGGTTTGAAAGCACCAGACCCAGATAAACCTAATACAATTTGGTTTAACATCCTAGTGCCAGACATTAAAGAAACATTTTCAAAGGCGACTAGTATGGGTTGTACAGTGGTACAACAAGTGACTGAAATGCCAGATTACGGACTATCAAATGCTATATTCAGTGACCCTTTCGGCTATGTATGGATGCTACATCAAATATATAAAGAAGTGAGTCATGAAGAACGCATACGTCTTTGGGAGGAAAAAAGGGATAATTAAGAATTAGTGTCTTACAAGAATAAAATGAGATTATATGATAAGGAATATTTCTCTTAATATTATGAACTTTTGCGTTAAGTATTAAACTTTCGCAGAAGTTCTTTTTATTAAGTATAAATTTTAATAGTGGCTGAAGATAACAATTTATCAAGTAAAAAGTAGTCGACGAAATGTCAGATATCAGTTATACTAGAAAGGTATGTATAAATTTGAGTTTTTGAAAGGAGTAGTTTACAAATTAAGTAAACGAAAGTTAATATAAATATGATAAAAGATTTTTTACCAATCAGTAGAGAGGATATGGAGAAAAGAGGCTGGGACCAATGTGACTTTGTTTTTGTCATCGGAGATGCCTATGTAGATCACCATTCCTTTGGACCAGCAATAATTAGTAGAGTATTAGAAAGTTATGGTTATAAAGTGGGTATTATCGCACAGCCAGACTGGAAAAACAGTGAAAGTATTTCTATTCTTGGAACTCCAAGATTAGGCTTTCTAGTTAGTGGTGGCAACATGGATACCATGGTGAACCACTATACCGTTGCAAAGAAGAAGAGACAGATGGATTATTATACTCCAGGTGGAGTTATGGGTAAGAGACCAGATCGTGCTTCCATTGTGTATAGTAATCTGATTCGTAAACAATATAAAAACGCACCAATTATCATTGGTGGCATAGAACCTAGTTTAAGAAGATTAGGTCATTATGATTATTGGAGTGATAAAGTAAAACGTTCCATATTGTTGGATTCTCAAGCAGATTTAATTTCTTATGGTATGGGAGAACATTCTATTGTTGAAATTGCAGATGCACTAAACAGTGGAATTGATATAAAAGATATCACGTTTATTGATGGTACTGTATTTAAAGCGAAGGATTTATCATCTGTTTACGATGCAATCGAGTTACCAACCTTTCAACAGATTTTAGATAGTAAAGAAGAATTTGCAAAAAGTTTTTATATACAGTATAGCAATACAGATCCATATTCAGGTAAGAGATTAGTTGAAAAATATAGTGACCATGAATATGTTGTGCAAAATCCGCCATCTAAGCCACTTACACAGGCTGAAATGGACCGAGTGTATGCGTTACCTTTTATGCGAGATTATCATCCATCGTATATAGAACAAGGTGGGATTCCAGCAATTGAAGAATTAAAATTTAGCTTAACCAGTAATCGCGGTTGTTTTGGTGGATGTAGTTTCTGTGCTCTTACGTTTCATCAAGGTAGAATTATTCAGACAAGAAGCCACGAATCCATTATTGCAGAAGCAAGTAATTTAGTGTGGGATAAAGACTTTAAAGGATATATCAATGACGTTGGTGGACCAACAGCTAACTTTAGACATGTAGCTTGTGAGAAGCAAAATACGAAAGGTGCTTGTGTAAATAAACAATGTTTATTCCCAACACCATGTAAAAACCTTAAGATTGATCATAGTGATTATTTATCCTTATTACGTAAATTAAGAGAACTTCCAAATGTAAAGAAAGTATTTATACGTTCTGGTATACGATTTGATTATTTAATTAATGATGATGATAATACCTTTATGAATGAGCTTTGTGAACATCATGTAAGCGGTCAGTTAAAAGTTGCTCCAGAACACATTAGCGATAAAGTACTTGATTTAATGGGAAAACCTAAGAATTCCGTATATGAAGAATTTATCCGTAAGTATAAAAAGACCAATGAAAAGGTTGGAAAAAATCAGTTTGTTGTACCGTACTTAATGTCATCCCATCCAGGATCAACATTAAAAGAAGCAGTTGCTTTAGCGGAATATTTAAGGGATCTTGGATATATGCCAGAACAGGTACAGGATTTTTATCCTACTCCATCAACCATATCAACCTGTATGTATTACACTGGTTTAGATCCAAGAACCATGCAACCGGTTTATGTTCCAAAAACCCCACATGAGAAGGCAATGCAAAGAGCATTGATTCAATACCGCAATCCAAAAAATTATGATTTAGTTGTTGAGGCGTTAACCCTTGCACACCGCACTGATTTAATCGGATTTGACAAAAAGTGTTTAATCAGACCAAAACAAAATGGTAATCATAGATATGAACAAAAGACGGACAAGCCATTTAAAAATGATAAATCGAAAAAATCAGATTATTCTAATAACACTAACAAGTCTGAGAAACAAAATAAAAATAACCGAACTGTAAAAAATGATAAGGTTGACTATAGCAGTAAACAGCAAAAGAGTGGTAAACAATTTGATGAAAACAAAAGATTTGCTAGTAAACAAGAAAATAGTAAAGTAAAACAAACTAATTCAAATCAAGCAAAAAGTAACGGAAATAGCGCGAAAGAACAAACAAATAACAGGAATAATACCAAAGGGATAACAAGCAGTAGGAGTAATAGTAAAGGACAAACAAGTAGTAGAAGTAATGCGAATGGACAATCAAGCAATAAAAGTAATAATAGCAATAGAAATTCGAAAGCTTCTTCTTCAAAAAATTCAAGAAAAGTTACAAGATAATAAGAAAAACTTCAAGATATATATGAAATAAAAAAAGTGTGTTGTAGATTTCAAACAACACACTTTTCTTTTCTTAATTATTTAAAATTAGCATCTATATAATAATATATATCATAATTCTTAAAACAAATTGTAAAATAACACTTACCGAACATATTTAAATTAACATGCATTGATAAAAGCTTTGAAAAGATTAAGTGCATCTTCACTTGTTCTAAATAAATGTTCTGGATGCCATTGAACACCAAGGAAGAATGGCTTTTCTGGGAGATAGACTGCTTCAATTAAAGAATCAGGTGACGTTGCTGCTAATTTAAGAGAAGGAGCTAAATCCTTAATCGCTTGATGATGAAAACTATTTACAAAGATAGTATCTTTCGAAACGATATCATACAATAAACTATCTTCTTCAACATTAATGCTATGTGTAAGTACAGTATTTCCAGATTCCTGTGAATGAGATAGTTGTATATTTGGTAAGCTACCAGGAGCACCGTCTACAGTAGTTATAGGGAACTGCCATTTTGGTTTAAATTGAGTTGAAATATCTTGATAAATTGTTCCACCCAAGAATACATTAAGTACTTGAATACCGCGACATATTCCCAAAATCGGTTTGTCTGTCTCTATTGTTAATGAGAATAGATTTTCTTCCATTAAGTCACGTTCAGGAACTATAACACCACATTGTTTAATAGTCTCTTCTCCAAATCGAAATGGACTAATATCAGGTCCACCTGAAAATAAGAATCCATCACAAGCGTTTGCAACAACAGCTAATTCATCTTTATCTATATTTAACGGTAATAATATGGGTACTCCACCAGCGGCTCTTATTGCATCTAGATAATTAGGGCCAATCCAAACACGGTTTCTATCGTAATCATATTGTGGTGTGATACCAATCAATGGTTTTTTCATGGATATTCTTCCTTTCTAAGCAATCTCTATACTGTAGGATGCAAAAAATTCATTGCCTTCGTCCAAGGTATTTCCCCATTCTCTTTCTTCTAGAGTACCGGTAAAATCACTGCTATCACATCTACCATACCAAGGTTCGATACAAATAAAAGGAGCATTCTTTTTCGCTGGAGACCATAGACCAAACAATGGTGCATCAAAAGTAACAGTGATATATGGATTTTTTTCCTTATCAACTAAAGAAACTTGGTGGCACAAACTGTTTTCTATAATTAATGCATCATCATCAAATAAATGGGAATCAATTGGTAAGTAACTTTTATCATCTATAATATTCGTATCTAATGTTTTTGGTTCTTTTGTATGAACCACAAGTCCTTTTTCATTAATTGCTAAGTAATTAAGTTTACCTGTGTTATCAAATGAAATAGAATAATCGGATTGAATACCATTACCATCTAATGGACACATAAATGCAGGATGTCCACCAATTGAGAAATACATGGTTTTAGTATCGTTATTCATAACTTTCCACATGACTTCTATCTTTCTACCTAATAATTGATATCCAATTTCCAATATAAATTGAAATGGATATAATTTTAATGTATCTTCACTTGATGATAAGCGAAACCATATCTCGGTATCAGTTTGACTTATTAAAGTAAATTCCATATCTCTTGCAAAACCGTGTTGTGACATACTATATGTTTTACCATTGTAAGAATATGCTTGATTATTTAAACTACCAACAATAGGAAATAAAACGGGTGAATGTCGTTTCCAGTAAGTTGGATCCGCGTTCCAAAGATATTCTTTTTTTGTTTTAGTATCTGTTATTCTACTTAATTCAGCTCCTAAACTTTTAAATTCAAGTGTTAATTCATTATTACTTAAAGTAAAATTTGACATTTTATCCTCCATCTATTCACATGAATACTTTTATCACTTTTACGCATATTGTATCATGTGAGTATTATATTTTCCATATTGGATGAAAAATATTTTTGTGCAATTACGAAACTTCGTAAATTTATACAAAATAATAAATTAGAATTTATTTAAGATTAGTTGGGTTCTGATATGAGTCGGTATTCGCGTGCTAAAACAGATATATACTATAGTTAAGTAATATCCTAACAAATCAATTTATTATACACAACTTATGAAAATGGATTGGGCTTGTCAAATTCATAACCATTCTGATATAATGTTATGAAAATAGAAAAAAGTTCCAACGTACTAGGAGGTTTTAAATGTTTCAACGTTTTTATCCAGATGAGTGTGCTGATTCTGCTTATGTGATTGATTATAAAGCTTTATATAAACAAGGTTACCGAGGATTATTATTTGATATTGATAATACGCTTGTAGCACATGGAGCAGATGCAGATGATAGAGCAACAAAGTTATTAAATGAATTAAAGAGTATGGGATTTAGGATTTGCTTAATCTCCAATAACAAAGAAGAAAGAGTTAAGAGATTCAACAAAAATATTGGAGCTAAGTATGTCCACAAAGCCAATAAACCATCTACCAAAAGTTATATAAAAGCTATGAAACTTATGGATACAGATACCAATAATACAGTGTTTATTGGTGATCAATTATTTACAGATGTATATGGGGCAAAACGAGCTGGGTTAACAAGTTTTTTTGTAAAACGAATTGGTCCAAAGGAAGAAATACAGATTGTTCTTAAGAGACATTTAGAAAGAATTGTTTTATTTTTTTACAGAAGACATAAGAGAAAAGCTTTACACGCCCAGAAAACAGGGAAGAAATGAGGAAAAACATGAATATAATATTAATTGGATTCATGGGATGTGGTAAATCAAGTCTGGGGATTCGATTAGCAAAAAAACTTGGATATGAGTTTTGTGATACAGATCAAATGATAGAAAAAGAATCAGAAAAAACCATTCGTACTATATTTGAGAATGAAGGGGAAGAATATTTTAGAAACCTAGAAACGTCTACAATAAGTAATCTGATAGGGAATATGAATAATTCTGTACTTTCTGTTGGTGGTGGTCTTCCTATTCGTAAAGGTAATGGAGATTTGTTAAAACAATTGGGACATGTTATTTATCTAAAGACATCAAAAGAGACAATATTAAAACGATTATCAGGAGACAAAACAAGGCCATTATTATCGGGAGATAACAAAGAAGAGAAGGTTGAAGATCTCTTAAATTTGCGGGAACCGATTTATGAAATGGCTGCAAATGATATTGTAATAACAGACAATAAATCCTTTGATGATATGATTTCTGATATTATTAAGTTGGTTAATATACCCGAATAAGTAAAACAGTAGTAAAATCAAATTTTAACAAGAGTAGGAGCTTAACTATGAAGTTATTAGTAATTAATGGACCTAACATCAACTTCTTAGGAATAAGAGAAAAATCTATATATGGAAAAGAGGATTATTCTTATCTTTTATCAATGTTAAGTGAAAAGGCGGAGAAGGAAGGTATCACCATTGATACGTTTCAAAGTAATCATGAGGGTGAAATCATTGATCGTATTCAACATGCCTTTTATGATGAGATACAAGGTATTATTATTAATCCTGGAGCGTATACACATTATAGTATTGCTATAAGAGATGCACTTGCATCAATTGAAGTACCAAAAATTGAAGTACATATCTCAAATGTGCATAAAAGAGAAGAATTCAGACATATTTCTGTGACAGCTCCTGTATGCACAGGACAGATAGTAGGTTTAGGTCTAAACGGCTACATATTAGCAGTTGATGCAATTATGAATTTGTCGAAATAATATGTACTAAATTTTATCACTTTTAAAAAAAATAGTTGAAAAAATTTGTCGGATAAGATAAACTATAGGATAGTTAATTTAAGGAGGAATATCTTTTATGGTATCAGCAGGCGATTTTAGAAATGGCTTAACAATCGAATTAGATAATAACATTTATCAAGTAATTGAGTTTCAACATGTAAAACCAGGTAAGGGTGCAGCTTTCGTTAGAACGAAGTTAAGAAATATAAAAAGTGGTGGTGTAGTTGAAAGAACTTTTAGACCTACAGAAAAATGTCCACAAGCACATATCGAACGTTCAGATATGCAGTATTTATACCAAGATGGTGACTTATTCCACTTCATGGATGTTAATACTTATGATCAATTTGCATTAAATGAAGATGCAATTGGTGATTCTTTAAAATTTGTTAAAGAAAATGACTTTGTTAAGATGCTTGCACATAATGGTGAAGTATTCTCAGTTGAGCCAGCATTGTTCGTAGAATTAGTTATTACAGAAACTGAACCAGGCTTTAAAGGTGATACAGCACAAGGTGCTACAAAACCTGCTAAAGTTGAAACTGGTGCTACTGTTTATGTTCCATTATTTGTTGAACAAGGGGACAAGATCAGTATCGATACAAGAACTGGTGAATATTTAAAGAGAGTATAATTTATACTAAGTTGATTTTTTATAAATGAAACGTTTATAAATCTGAAATAATTAAGGCCCTTGAGAAATCAAGGGTTTTTTTATTATATTTTTTTTACTTAAATAAAAATTAAAAAAATGGAATATTTTACTTTGTAAATCTAGTTTTAAGTATTATAATATAGGAAATCCCTAGATATCTATTAACTAGGGTAAATCTTTATAGGCAATTGTGAAACACCAAAGATGACATATTTTGTGTTTCGCAATTGCCTAGTATTATAAAATAAAGGAGAATTAATATGAAAAACGTAACCGAAAGATTTTTAAATTATGTAAAGATTGATACTGAATCAGTGGATGAGATGGACGCTGTTCCAAGTAGTGAAAAACAAAAGAATTTAGCGAATCTGTTAGTAGAAGAATTAAAAGAAATTGGAGCTTCTAACGTTAGAACAGACGAACATGGCTATGTATATGCAACTATCCCTGCAACCAGCAAGAAAAAGCTTCCTACAATTGGATTTATCTCTCATATGGATACATCACCTGCAATTAGTGGTGCAAATGTTAATCCAAGAATTATTTCTAATTATGACGGTAAGGATATCGTTTTAAATGAAGAATTAAAAATATATTTAGAAACAAGTGCGTTCCCAGCTATTAAAAAATATGTGGGTCAAGATTTAATCGTAACAGATGGAACAACACTTTTAGGAGCCGATGATAAAGCCGGCATTGCTGAGATTATGGTCATGGCAGAAACTTTACTTAGTAACCCTAGCATCGAACATGGAACCATTCAACTAGGATTTACACCTGATGAAGAAGTAGGTAGAGGAGTAGACTTTTTTGACGTAGAAGGGTTTGGTGCAGATTTCGCTTATACTGTTGATGGTGGTGAACTTGGTGAGTTAGAATATGAGAATTTTAATGCTGCAGGTGCTAAAATTAATATTCAAGGAACTAGTATTCATCCAGGTTCCGCTAAAAATAAAATGATTAATGCTCTTCTTCTTGCCATGGAGTTTCATAATATGCTTCCTGTTCAAGAAAATCCGATGTTCACAGAACACTATGAAGGATTTTATATGTTAGAGCATCTTGAAGGTGGCGTAGATTCAGCCAAAATGTCCTACATTATTCGTGATCATGATAAAGAGAAGTTTGAAAAAAAGAAAGAAACAATTACTAAAATATCAGATTATTTAAATGACAAATACGGAGAAGGAACGTTTAAATTAAGTATAAAAGACTCTTATTATAATATGAGAGAAAAAGTAGAACCACATTTTCATTTAATTGATAATGCGAAAAAAGCAATGGAAGAATTAGATATATTACCTATTATAGTTCCTATTCGTGGTGGCACAGATGGTGCTAGATTGTCCTATATGGGTATCCCTTGCCCTAACATATGTACAGGTGGTAACAACTTCCATGGTAGATATGAATATATCTCAATACAATCCATGGAAAAGGTAGTTGAACTATTATTAAAGATCATTGAGATCTATTCTGCAGAATAATCTGAAAAATTAAGTTTTTTAGAAAAATTTATTGATTTTTTTATGAAAGTACGATATCATATACAAAACCCGAAAGATTATACATTTTTTATGGAATAAAATTCAATTTATAATTGTATGGGATTTAATTATAATCTGCTAGAAACAGAATAAATGAAAGTGCGAAAAATCTAGGTTTTTCGCACTTAAACTATAACGATGTAACCGATCGGATAGTATAAAATTTTGAATGTAGCAGTATATCGGTAGAATGGAGGATATATATGAGAAGTGATGCAGTGAAGACAGGAATACAGCAAGCACCTCATAGATCTCTATTTAATGCTCTTGGGTTAACCCAGGAGGAATTACATAGACCTATGGTAGGTATTGTTAGTTCATACAATGAAATTGTACCAGGACATATGAATTTAGATAAGATTGTAGAAGCAGTTAAATTAGGAGTAGCAATGGCTGGTGGAACTCCTATTGTATTCCCAGCGATTGCTGTTTGTGATGGTATAGCAATGGGACACACAGGAATGAAATATTCCCTAGTAACAAGAGATCTTATTGCAGATTCAACCGAAGCAATGGCGATGGCGCATGCATTTGATGCTTTGGTTATGGTACCGAATTGTGATAAAAACGTACCAGGCCTACTTATGGCTGCAGCTCGTATTAATATTCCTACCATTTTTGTTAGTGGTGGCCCAATGCTTGCAGGCCGTGTTAACGGTGAGAAGACTAGTTTATCAAGTATGTTTGAAGCCGTTGGAGCATATAGTGCTGGAAAAATGACGGAAGAAGAAGTTGAAGAATATGCTTGTAAAACATGTCCAACTGCAGGTTCTTGCTCTGGTATGTATACTGCCAATAGTATGAACTGTTTGACAGAAGTATTAGGAATGGGATTACAAGGAAATGGTACGATTCCAGCAGTTTATTCAGAAAGAATCCGTTTAGCAAAACATGCCGGTATGAAAATTATGGAATTATATGAAAAGAATATAAAACCAAGAGATATCATGACTGAAAAGGCATTTTTAAATGCATTAACCATGGATATGGCATTAGGTTGTTCCACAAATAGTATGTTACACTTACCTGCAATCGCTCATGAAGCTGGATTCGAACTTAATGTAGATATAGCAAATGAAATTAGTGCTAAAACTCCTAATTTATGCCACTTAGCTCCAGCAGGTCATACATATATGGAAGATTTATATGAAGCCGGCGGAATATATGCCGTTATGAATGAAATAAGTAAAAAGAATTTATTATATACAGATTTAATCACCGCAACTGGAAAAACTGTCGGAGAAAATATCAAAGATTGTGTTAACCGTAATCCAGAGGTTATTAGACCGATTGATAATCCTTATAGTGAAACTGGTGGTATTGCAGTTTTAAAAGGTAACCTTGCACCAGATTCTGCTGTTGTAAAACGTTCTGCAGTAGCACCAGAAATGATGGTTCACTCTGGACCCGCAAGAGTATTTGATTGTGAAGAAGATGCAATCACTGCTATAAAGGGTGGAAAAATTGTACCTGGTGATGTAGTAGTTATTCGTTATGAAGGTCCAAAAGGTGGACCAGGAATGAGAGAAATGTTAAATCCTACTTCTGCAATTATGGGAATGGGTCTTGGATCATCTGTAGCATTAATCACGGATGGACGGTTCTCAGGAGCTTCCCGTGGGGCATCCATTGGTCATGTTTCTCCAGAAGCAGCAGTTGGTGGTAATATAGCACTTGTTGAAGAAGGAGATATTATTAATATTGATATCAATGCGAATACGCTAGATTTCTTGGTTTCTCCAGAAGAACTTGAAGCACGTAGAGCCAAGTGGCAACCAAAAGAGCCTAAGATTACAACTGGATATTTAGCACGTTATACCGCTATGGTTACATCAGGTAACAGAGGCGCGATATTAGAAATACCAAAAAGATAGTTACAAATGGCGTTTCAAACGCTTTATGATGAATGAGAGAGGTGTAAAATGCAATTAACAGGTTCACAAGTTTTAGTAGAATGTTTAAAAGAACAAGGTGTTGATACCATATTCGGTTATCCGGGTGGATCCGTGTTAAACATTTATGACGAGTTATATAGACATCAGGATGAAATCAAACATATTTTAACTTCCCATGAACAAGGGGCTTCCCATGCGGCAGATGGTTATGCAAGAAGTACAGGTAAAGTAGGTGTTTGTCTTGCAACAAGTGGTCCAGGAGCAACCAATCTGGTTACAGGAATTGCAACAGCTTACATGGATTCCGTTCCGATTGTAGCAATTACTGGTAATGTTACAGTGAATTTATTAGGAAAAGATAGTTTTCAAGAAGTTGATATTGCCGGAATCACAATGCCTATTACAAAACACAATTTTATTGTAAAGGATGTTAATCGTTTAGCGGACACACTTCGCAGAGCTTTTGAAATTGCACAAACAGGCAGACCAGGACCTGTTTTAGTAGATATTGCAAAAGATGTAACAGCCAATAAAACTGAGTACACAAAAGCGGATATTAAAAAGGTTGAACGAATCAAAGAAACAATAACAGATGATGATATAAGTATAGCTTTGCAAATGATTAAAGAAGCAAAGAAACCGATGATATTTGTTGGTGGGGGTGCTGTAATATCAGATGCAGAGAAAGAATTAAAAGAGTTCGTTAAAAAAGTAGATGCACCAGTTACTGATACCTTAATGGGAAAAGGTGCTTTTGATGGTGAAGATTCTTACTATACAGGAATGCTTGGAATGCATGGTACGAAAACAGCAAATTTAAGTGTTACAGAGTGTGATCTTTTAATTACCATAGGTGCAAGATTTAGTGATCGTGTAACTGGTAATGCAAGTAAATTTGCGAAAAATGCAAAGATACTTCAAATTGATATAGATCCAGCAGAAATCAATAAAAATGTTTTAGCTTATCACAGTGTAATTGGAGATATTAAAGAAGTTCTAACTGTGTTAAATGAAAAAATTGAGCAACATGATAATAAAGAATGGATTGATCATGTAATGGAAATGAAGGATAAATTTCCATTAAAATACAATCATGAGGTTTTAACTGGTCCTTATATTCTTGAAAAGCTTTATGATGTAACTAACGGTGATGCAATCGTTACAACGGAAGTTGGTCAACATCAAATGTGGGCATCACAATTTTACAAATATAAAAAACCTAGAACTTTCATTACATCAGGTGGTTTAGGAACAATGGGTTATGGATTAGGCGCTTGTATTGGTGCCAAAGTTGGAAATCCTGAAAAAATAGTAGTTAATATTGCTGGTGATGGATGTTTTCGAATGAATATGAATGAAATTGCTACAGCAGCACGCTATAACATTCCAATTATTCAGATTGTATTTAACAATCATGTATTAGGAATGGTTAGACAATGGCAGACTTTGTTCTACGGTCAAAGATATTCTCAAACAACTTTAAATGACGGAGTTGATTTTGTAAAACTAGCCGAGGCAATGGGTGCAAAAGCATATCGTATTACAAAAAGAGAAGAAGTAGAAGATGTATTAAAAGAAGCAATTGCATTAAACCAACCTGTAGTAATTGATTGTATGATTCCTAGTGATGATAAAGTGTGGCCAATGGTTGCACCAGGTGCAGCAATTGAAGAAGTATTTACAGAAGAAGATTTAGAAAAAAATAAATAAGTTATTAACCTAATTTAGTCAATGAATAAGTAAATAAAAAATATTTAAGTTCGAAGGGGAACTTTGAATCCCCTTTTTGAACTATAATACTTCCAAAATGGAGATTTTTTTTATATATTCTAATTTATATTGACTAAATTTTAACTAAGTTTTATAATGTGATATATTAAAGTGGTCAAGTTTTAATGTGTATAAGTGAAACATATCATTTTAGTAAGTTTTTTAATATGATTCATGCATAATAATCCGAAAAACTATATTAATTTACATATATAAGGAGGATATTAAATGGGAAGAGTTTATAATTTTTCAGCAGGCCCAGCTGTTTTACCTGAAGAAGTGCTAAAGGAAGCAGCAGAGGAAATGTTAGATTACAAAGGTACAGGAATGTCAGTTATGGAAATGAGCCATAGATCCAAGGCTTATGAGACAATTATTAACGATGCGGAACAAGACTTAAGAGATTTATTACAAATTCCAGACAATTACAAGGTATTGTTCTTACAAGGTGGTGCATCTCAACAATTTGCAATGATTCCAATGAATTTAATGAAAAATAAAGTTGCAGATTACATAATCACAGGCCAATGGGCTAAAAAAGCGTACCAAGAAGCGAAACTATATGGAACAGCCAATGCCATTGCATCATCAGCAGATAAAACGTTCTCCTATATTCCAGATTGTTCCGATCTTCCAATTAGCGAAGATGCAGATTATGTGTATATTTGTGAAAATAACACCATCTATGGAACAAAATTTAAAACATTACCAAATACGAAGGGTAAAACTTTAGTTGCCGATGTATCTTCCTGTTTCTTATCCGAGCCGATGGATATATCTAAATATGGTCTTGTATATGGCGGTGTTCAAAAGAATGTTGGCCCAGCTGGCGTTGTTATTGTAATTATTCGTGAAGATTTAATTACAGATGATACCCTTCCAGGTACACCTACTATGTTAAAATATAAAATTCATGATGAGAATAACTCATTATATAATACACCACCTGCATATGGAATCTATATCTGTGGTAAAGTTTTCAAATGGCTTAAAAAATTAGGTGGTTTGGAAGTTATGAAAGAAATCAATGAAAAGAAAGCAGCAGTTCTTTATGATTTCTTAGACCAAAGTAAATTATTTAAAGGCACCGTTGTAAAAGAAGATCGTTCTTTAATGAACGTTCCTTTTGTAACAGGTAATGAAGAATTAGATGCGAAATTTGTAAAAGAAGCAAAAGCAGCTGGTTTTGAAAACTTAAAAGGTCATAGATCTGTTGGTGGTATGAGAGCAAGTATTTATAATGCTATGCCAATCGAAGGTGTAGAGAAGTTAGTTGAATTCATGCAAAAATTCGAAGAAGAGAATTTAAAATAAATATCACGGAGGGGTCATACATGATTAAATACAATTGTCTTAATCCAATCGCTGCAATCGGTCTGGATTTATTTACTGAAAATTACGAAAAAGTTGATTCTTTGGATGAAGCAGATGCTGTCTTAGTACGTAGTGCTTCTATGCATGAATTAAAATTGTCACCTACGTTAAAAGCAATCGCTAGAGCGGGTGCAGGTGTTAACAATATACCAATCGATGCTTGTGCAGAACAAGGAATTGTAGTATTTAACACTCCAGGTGCCAATGCAAATGGTGTAAAAGAATTGGTGATTGCTGGTTTAATGCTTGCCTCACGTAATATTGTTGGTGGTATTAATTGGGTTCAAACAATAAAAGATGATGCCGATGTAGCAAAGTTAGTTGAAAAAGGCAAAGCCAAGTTCGCAGGTAAAGAAATAGAAGGTAAGAAACTAGGTGTAATTGGACTTGGTGCAATTGGTGTTCTAGTTGCAAATGCTGCGAAAAGACTTGGAATGGAAGTTTACGGATGTGACCCTTATATATCAGTAGAACATGCTTGGAATTTATCAAGAGATATTATCTCTGTAAAAACCAAAGAAGATATTTATAGAGATTGTGATTACATAACAGTTCACGTACCACTTTTAGATGATACGAAAAAAATGATTAATAAAGATACTATCGCAATGATGAAAGATGGTGTAGTGATTCTTAACTTTGCTAGAGATCTTCTGGTAAATGATGATGATATGGCAGAAGCCCTAAAATCTGGAAAAGTTGCAGCTTATGTTACAGACTTCCCAAATGCAAAAACAGCTGGTATGGAAGGTGCGATTGCTATTCCACATTTAGGTGCATCTACAGAAGAATCAGAAGACAATTGTGCTGTAATGGCAGTAAAAGAAATTAAAGAATATATGGAATTTGGTAATATTAAAAATTCTGTAAATTATCCTGATTGTGATGCTGGAGTTTGTACGGCTGGAAAACGTATTACAATTAACCACAAAAATATTCCAAACATGTTAACACAATTTACTGGTGTTTTTTCAGCTGAGAATATTAACATCTCAAACTTAGTTAATAAGAGTAAAGGTGAATATGCATACACGGTAATTGACATTGAAGGTGTTGTTACTGATAGTTTTGAAGAAAAACTAAATGCAATTAGTGGAGTATTAAAAGTAAGAATTATTTAATATTAGTATAAAATATAAATACCGTGATTTTTCCTTTTGAGTTTGGTCAGTTCATGTATAAGATTAATTTTAATGCATACATGTAAATTGAACTTTATCTGGATTTAATCACGGTATTTCTATTAGAAGAAGTATTCATTTTCTGAATTACTATTGTCAGTATGATGTAACTTATTATTTTTATTAGGAAGCGTAAGTAATACACCACTTGTTAAGGCCGTAAAAGGTGCTACCGTTACCAAACCAAAACTGCCGACGATGGTGTCAATGATTTCAGCAGAAACATACTTGTAATTGATAATGTTACTTATTGGTGTTCCTTGTGCCATAAAAACCATTAGAAGGGCAATGTATCCACCGGAATAAGCAAGAAGGAGCGTTGTGGTCATTGTTCCCATTGCAGCTTTACCAACATTCATACCAGAGCGACAAGCTTCTCTCCATTTCATAGATGGTTTCTTTTCGATTACTTCATTTACAGCAGAAGTAATATCAACCGCTAAATCCATAACAGCACCGGATGAACCAATAAAAATACTTGCCATAAATATTTTCGTTAAGTTTAGATGTTGGAATCCACTATACAAAAGACTTTCAGAATTTGGCATGATAGCACCATGAATTTTAAAAGAATCAGTAAAGAATGCACCAAGGAAGCATGTAACTAAAATTCCAAGTGAAGCACCTAAAACAGCAGATAGCGTTTTATAGTTAAAACCATAAACCATAGAAATAATTATAATGGTTAATGTTATGGTAATTAAAAGACCAAAGTAAATAGGGTTATAACCATTCAGATATGCAGGTACTAATACCTTCCAAATTAATAAAATAGTGATAATGAAAGAAATGATTGCTCTTAAACCAGTTTTACCTGCTACCAGTATTAAAAATACCGCAAATGCAAAGGCAAGGAAAGCTTCTTTATTTATTCGGTAATGATCGATTAAATTCACAGATAATACGTTATTATCTTGATAACTAATTACTACTAAAACTTTATCTCCGATAGCAAATATTTTATCATTTTCAAGAGAGCCATTTAAAAGGTTGTACCCTTGTACTTCTTGCCCTTTAAAGCGACCGCCTAATAATTTAACTATACAGGTTTGTTCTCCAGAACGTACCAACCCAGTATCTAAGATATTATCGTTATTAACAGACAAGACACGTGCAGAACAGCGGTCTGTACCTTGATAGATAAGTGCCCCTTCATATCCAGTTGGTATTAGGAATAAAACTATCATGATAATAAAAGAAACTATAAGCGGTAATTGATAATGGAGTGATTGGTTAAATTTCTTTAATTTTTCTTCTTTATAACTTTGAAAAGTCATATAAGTTTAAACCTTCCTTTTCGTTTCTAATAATCGTAATAATAATTTAATAATGAGCCAAATTGATAGAATCAAATTGATAGAATCAAAGCTGCCTATTACGGCAGCTTTGTCTAAGGTAGGATTAGGTGTTTCTTTATTTAACTTTTAATAATTCTGCTAAATTATCATAAATTTTAGTATTATCGTAATATCCTTCAAATAGTTTTTCGCCTACACCTTTTGCAAATACTCCAACAGGAAGACCGGTATGTGCATAAGAAGAGAAGTTAATGCCGGATTTATTATTAAGAATATGTGTAATGGTAACGGTTAGTGGTTCGTAGGTACCGTATAAAATATATTCTTCTTGATTTCTACTAGTACTATCTGTACTCATAGATTTTTCATATGCTTTTTTTAGTAAACCATATTCGTAATCAGTTAAAACTAACTTTGAATCTTTGTTTGCAGCAGTATCGCTAGAAGTCATTAAACCAAAATTTTTCTTGATATCTGTTAACACAGTTTCAAAAGGAGTTTTATTCTTTTTATAATTTGCTACATAATCGGTATCAAATTTAGCATAGGATATTTTTTGGTTTGATAGATTAGTAAGATAAGTATCATAGTCAGTGCCTGCATAACCAATAGTTAAGCCACCGGTTTCATGATCGCCTGTTACGATTATTAAAGTTTCTTGTGGATGTTGATTATAAAATTTAACTGCTTCATTTACTGCATCGCTTAATGCAATGGTATCTGATATAGTAGAACCAGCATCATTGGCATGACATGCCCAGTCAATTTTTCCACCTTCAACCATCATAAAGAAACCATTTTTATTATCTAGAACTTCAATTCCTTTTTTTACATAATCTTTTAATTCCCATTCTTTTGATTTTGCATCATTTGCATAGGATAAGGAACCACTATCGGCTAAGGTCTCTGCTATAATAATCGATTTACCATCGTCTTTTGCTAACTTCGTAGCTTCCTTTTGAGTTTTAATTACTTTATAGCCATTTTTTATAGCCAAATCATAAAGATTATCTTGTTTTACAGCTTTGTCATCACCATTTTCATTTTTTAATGCACCACCTGCAAAATAATCAAAGTTACTTTTTATCATTTCAAGACCAATGGCATAATAATTATTTCTAGAGGATTGGTGGGAATAATAAGCTGCAGGAGTAGCATGGTTTAAGTTTACAGTAGAGATTATACCAATTTTATAATTTAATTGCTTTTTTAATTTTTCTGATATGGTTTCATATTTAATGGTTTTCGTTTCGTCCATATTTATAGTCCCACTGTAAGTTTTATAACCGGTTGAAAGTGATGTGGCAGTAGAAGCAGAATCTGGACAAAAAGATGTGGAATCATATGTAATTGCGGAACCAGCAACAGGAAATTTCATAAAAGAAAGATATTCATTACCAGTAAGAATGGTGGAGTTTTTAGGTTGTTTCATTGCACCTAAGTAATCACTTGCAGCTTGAATCTGTGGATAACTCATTCCATCGCCGATAAAGAAAAAGATATATTTTGGTACAGTAGTTTGACTTGTGAGCTCTGTGGATGTTTTTGTAGAATTGATTATGTTAGATTTTAAGTTATTTTTTTCGTTAGTTATCTGATAAGTATTCTGAGCTTCTACTTTTGTAGTTTGATTATGTATATCACTAAATACACCAGTAACAGTTAATATACCTAAAGCAACGCATGAAATTAATTTTCTTACCGTTTTAGTCATAGATAAATTCCTCCTAATTTACCTGTTTGCCAGGTTTCATTCATATGATCTTTGTGTTACCTAACTGTATTCATTTTTAATATGTCACATATACACCCTCCTATTTGATATTGCTTTTTTGTAATGTAAATAACTACCAAAACACTTACAATTAAATAAATATCACACAAAAAAAAGGTGCGCAATAGGTTGTAAATACAATTAACATAAGCTTTACTTAAGTAACTTGTCCCTTTACATATTTAATATTTTCATAACAAAAAAAGGGTGTTGCTAAATAACCATATGTACTTTACTAATCCATTTATAGTAGTACAGATAGATGTTAATTTAGCAACAACCCTTATTTTTATTAATACAGAATAAAACGCTTATTTATAACCTTTCAATACCTGTGAGATTATTTATATACTCTTTTATCAATTTACTTCCAATAGTGTTTTTAAATTTTTAAATATTTTGGTGTTATCATAATAGCCATTAAATAATGTTTCTCCAACTCCCTTTGCAAAAACTCCAACTGGAAGTCCAGAATGAGCAAAGGTGGAAAAGTTTACACCAGATTTATTATTTAGAATATGAGTGATAGTAACGGTAAGTGGTTCATAGGTACCATAAAGGATGGTTTCCTTTTGAGTTCTCTTAAGCTTACTGGCTGTTAATGTTTTTTCATAGGCTGATTTTAGTAAATCAAATTCGTAATTCGTTAATACTAGGGAAGGATTTTTCTTGGCATTAGAATCGCTACTAGTAATTAAACCAAAATTCTTTTTAATATCACTTAATACCGTCCTAAATGGTGTTTTATTCTTTTTATATTTGCTAATATAGACGGAATCAAATTTTGCATTAGATATTTTTTGATATTTAAAATTAGTTAAGTAAGTTTCATAATCCGTGATGGTATAACCGATTGATAAGCCACCTGTTTCATGATCTCCAGTTACTAAAATTAATGTTTCTTCTGGATGTTTATTATAGAAGTCTAGTGCTTCATTTACCGCATTGTTTAAATTGTTTACTTCATAGATTGCTGATCCAGCATCATTGGCATGACAAGCCCAATCAATTTTTCCGCTTTCGACCATCAAAAAGAATCCTGTTTCATTATCAAGTACTTCGATACCTTTTCGAACATAATCTCGTAGTGTCCATTCACCTGCTTTGGCATCAATAGCATAGGATAAGGAATCCTTATCTGCTAAGGTCTCAGCAATAAGAATGATTTTATTACTATTGTTTATAAGTTTTGATGCTTCATCCTGAGTTCTGATTATTTTATAACCATGTTGTACAGCTAGGTCATATAGGTTTGTTCTTTTTTTAGTTTTGCTATCACCATCTTCATTTTTAAACGCTCCACCGGCAAAAAAGTCAAAATTACTTTTTACTAAGTCAAGGCCAATATCATAATAATTCGTTCTAAAATCTTGATGGGCATAAAAGGCAGCAGGTGTTGCATGATTTATATTGACTGTTGTTATAATTCCGATCTTATAGCCTAATTGCTTTTTAAGTTTTTCCGCTATTGTTTCGTAAGATGTTTTTTTTGTTTCATCCAAATTGAGTGTTCCACTGTAGGTTTTATTGCCAGTAGATATACTAGTTCCTGTTGAAGCAGAATCAGGGCAAAAGGAAGATGAATCATAGGTAATAGCAGAACCAGCAACAGGGAATTTCATAAAGGATAGATATTTATTACCAGATAATATATTTGAATCTTTCTCTTGTTTTAATGCACCAAGATAATCACTTGTAAGTTGAATCTGTGGGTAACTCATTCCGTCACCTATGAACAAAAATATATATTTAAGTTTTGTATTAGTGTCTGAACCATTTTCTAAGTTCTTGGTATTTGATTCATTGGAGTTCACTACAATTTGAGTATTTTGGTGGTTGGAAATGACTGTACTTTGAGTATTTTGTTGAATGGAATTATCTAAATTCTGAGTATTCAATTGGCTGGAATTTTCAGCTTCCGCCATTAGTGATTGATTATGTAAATCTATAATAATCCCAGTTATAGTCAGAGCACATAATAATAAACATACAAAGATATTTTTAATTTTATTCATTTGCTTCGTTCCTTTCATTGTAGTTATATTATTTTCCCACGATTACGTCTTTTTAGTATGTAAATATTTACTTTACTTGTAAGATATTTGATTTAGGATTGATTGGTATCTGGATTGGGATGGCAACAGATGAATTAGAACGTGCAGTGTTATATAAATTGAGATGGAAATCTGGAGTTTGGAAGAAAAATCACTTGGAAGAACACGTTATGAAAAGATATTAGATATAAATAAAATGAATATGAGTATAAAATCATTTGAAGAAACCTAGTCTTATAAGTGAATTACATCTAGCAGAGTTCCATCTGATTATATACGCATATTCATTTTTTATATGGGTTTATATAGTATTATTTTTTTTGAAAAGTTATTTTTTAATAAACGAATTTTTGGTTATGTTAAAACTTAAAAGGAATATGCCTATTAGTAAAAAGGCACCAGTAATTCGAACTGCGAAATCAGGAAATGGTATTAGAAATAAATTAACACCCATACATAATAAAGCAATAATAGTAATGATAAAGCTTAGTAAAATACCTTTGTTTTTTAGCATTTATAACCCACTCTCCTTTAAGTTATTTTAATTTTATCTAAAGTGAAATAATCTTAGTTTTTAAGTTAAACACAATTCTTAAGTACTATTTTGTGTTACAAAAGTATTTAGATTTGAACTCATTAAGATTTATTATATCTTATTTTTTAGTAATTTACCATTAATATTCATATTAAATATGAAAGAGTAATAGACACATATTCAAAGAATTACTAATATTGGTAAAAAGTTTTTATTTCCCTTGAAATTTTAAAGTTATTCATTATAATAGTATATTAATACAAAAGATTACGATGCTTGTTAAAAATTGCGAAACTATAAAGTTTATCGAATTGTATATTCAAAAAATACGAATTTTCTAGATTCTAATGCCAAGTGTAAGATTCAATTATAAAATTATATATTATAAGCAGTAATGACATTATCGGTGTTTCGCAAGTACCCATACAATAATTATAACTAGAAGGAGAAATATTATGGCTAAGGTAAAACCATTTTATTGTATAAGACCAAATCAGGATGTTGCATGTAAGGTTGCTGCATTACCATATGATGTTTATAACCGAGAAGAAGCAAAAAAAGAAGTAGAAAAAGAACCAATGTCTTTTTTGAAAGTTGACCGAGCTGAAACACAATTTAACGATAATATAGACATTTATGATGATAGGGTATATCAAAAGGCTAAAGAAATGTTAGATGACATGATTTCTGAAGGAGTACTTATTCATGATTTAAACGAATGTTATTATGTATATGAATTAATCATGAATGGCAGGTCACAAACAGGACTGGTTGCATGTGCTGATATTGATGATTATTTAAATAACGTAATTAAAAAACATGAAAATACACGTGAAGACAAGGAACAAGATCGAATTCGTCATGTAGATATCTGCGATGCGCAGACTGGACCCATATTTTTAGCATATCGTTCCAATAAGCTAATACATAGTATAATTGAAACTGTAAAAGTAACGGAAAAACTTTACGGCTTTACTGCTCCAGATGGTATAGTACATAATGTATGGAGAATTGATAGTAAAGATCAGTGTGAGATAATAAAACAGGAGTTTGAAAAGATTGACAGTATCTATATAGCAGATGGGCATCATAGAGCCGCATCCGCTGTGAAGGTTGGTTTAAAAAGAAGAAATGAAAATCCAGAATATACTGGTGAGGAAGAGTATAATACATTTCTTTCTGTGTTATTTCCAGAAGATCAATTGATGATAATGTCTTATAATCGTGTGATAAAAGATTTAAATGGATTAAATATAAATGAATATATTGAAAAAGTATCCGAGTATTTTATTATAGAAAAAATCGGGAATGAAGCATTTACACCAAGTTATAAAGGAAGTTTTGGTATGTACATAGATAAATGTTGGTATAAACTAGTGCTAAAAGAAGATAAAATTCATGTAAAATCCTTGGATTCGGTTGAAGCGCTGGATGTTTCTATTTTGCAAAACTATCTACTAAATCCGATCTTAGGTATTGGTGACCCACGTATCGATAAGAGAATTGATTTTATAGGCGGAATTAGGGGATTAGGAGAGTTAGAGAAGAGAGTGAACGAAGATATGGAAGTAGCGTTTTCTATGTATCCTACTAGTATAAATGAGTTATTTGCAGTA
The DNA here is from genome assembly GCA_029239975.1 of Anaerocolumna sp. GTDB lineage: Bacteria > Bacillota > Clostridia > Lachnospirales > Lachnospiraceae > Anaerocolumna. The sequence continues at coordinate 13,084 of JARBTX010000001.1, read as the reverse complement.
TCTGATGCAGGTAAGCTAATGCCACCGAAATCGACATGGTTTGAACCAAAGCTAAGAAGTGGATTATTTATTCATAAACTTACTTAAATAAGATAAACGATCTTATTAGTAACGATAGAACGATTATTTCACATTTATAATCAATTATAGATTATGTATAGCTAAAATAACTTTTAATAAAACTTGTCTCACCTAATATAATTATCGTAATCAATTATTTAAGGTAAGACAGGTTTTTTATTTTAATTATTTTAAGTAATTACATCTAATTTTATTGAAACACGAGTTGTACAAGCATCATATATATGAGTGTTCCGCCACCAATACTTAATAAAGTATTACTTTTCCATAGGTGTAACACAATAATTACCGCAACTGAAATAAATTCAGGAAAACCGAACGGGGATGCAGTGAAAGATACATCTTTTAAGCAGTAGACAACAAGCATTCCTATAATTGTAAATGGTAATACATCCCCTAAATATGTAATATACTTTGGTGTTTTTTTATGTTCCGGAAACAAAAGAAATGGTAAAATTCTTATTAATATAGTAGTTAAACTGATAATACCAAAGAAAATGATATTTTGTGCTAACGTAAATTGCATGTTTCATTCCTCGTTTCTATCTGTTTTTGTAATATGGTAACAGATAATAATATTGTAATCATCGAAGGGATTATGAAGTTAGATGCTCCGAATAGTATTCTACAAAGTATTGAAGCACCCACACCTACTAGGACTGGCATATGATTTTTCGTTGATTTCCATTGGTTGATAAAAATAACGACAAACAAAGCTGTTAACACAAAATCAATTCCTTTTGTATTAAATTCGATTAAGCTACCTAGGACTCCACCTATAATAGAACCTAAAATCCAATATAAATGATTCATTAAAGTTATTAATAACATAAAATGATTTTCCTTCATTCCTTCTGGTGTTTTTGTTGAACATAGGATTGAGAAAGTTTCATCAGTTAAACCAAAGATTAAATAAGGTTTTATCTTACCAGTTCCCCTATATTTAGTAAGCATGGATATACCATAAAATAAATGTCTAGCATTCACCATTAAGGTCATGATAAATGTATAAACTGGATTGAATCCAAGGGATAACAGACTAACAGATACAAATTGCATAGAACCTGCATAGATGAACATACTTGTTAATATAACCCAAAGTAAAGAATAACCTTTACTGTTTAAGAGTATTCCATAAGCCGTACCTAAAACAATATATCCAGTAAATACTGGAATTGTATGTGGAAAGGTTGCTTTCAATTCTTCTTTTATATTTTTCATGATAAACTCCTTTTGTACTTTAATACATTAACTAATAATAGTATAAATCGATTATATTTTCAATGTCTTAAAAATAAAAATAAAAAAATAAAAAAATATTTCAAAAAATAGAAAATTAATGGAACTAAACCATATATTGTCTCGTCTAATCAGTGAAACGGTGAAAATAAGTAATTAATTGAATTATTATTTGGCACTCATATCATTTTTTAACATTACACTTAATCATTTAAAGGAGGAATTATTATGTTTAGAAAAAGATTAATACCTATGGCATTAATAGGGTGTATGTTAACTTCATACGTACCCGCAACTGCGCTTGCAGCAGTTATAAAAGGAGAAACTAGTGTTTCTAGTAACAGTTCTGTTGAAGTTTCTTCTATTGATATACCAGCTACAGGAGAGGTAGTTGTAACTAGTGATCCTACCAGTGAACCTTCTAGTAAAGCACTAGAACAAATCATTAAGACCGTAAAATCTAAAATTTCAGTACCAAAAGCTTTATCACAATTTGAATATTATTTTAATGCAGAGAATTCATATGGCAGCGCATCTTGGAATTTGACTTGGTCAAGTAAAGATTATTCAGAACGTATTAATGTATTTTGTGATGTAGATGGCAATATTTCATATTACAACTATTACAATAGTAATGATGGATTATATAGTCCTAAGTATTTAAAAACTGAGTTAAAAGACAAAGCAACTGACTTTATTAAAAAAGTATTGCCAAATTTATCAGGTAAATATGAATATGTAGCCGCTGAAGGATTACAATCCTACACAGGTCAATATAATTTTCAATTCCAACGTGTAGAGAATGGAATTCCAATGCCAGATAACTATATATCAGTAGGAGTAAATTATGAAACTGGTAAAGTAATAAGTTTTAGCACGAACTGGCTATATAATGTTCAAGTCCCATCTTCCGATGTTAAACTAACTGAAAAAGAGGCAATAAGTAAGATCGGAAAAAATGTAACAATGAAATTATCTTACCAAAATGCCTACACAACAGATAAAGATGGAAACACTAAGATTAAAGCATTCTTAGTTTATATGCCAGATAAGTCATATATTTCAGTAGATGCTAAGACTGGTGAAGTGTATACAACTCAAAATGAATGGGTTGAAAAAGGCTATGATAATAAAGAAACTGCTGCTGAGGCTACTTCTAAAGATGAAGCAGGCAGTCTTACACCAGAAGAAATTACTAAGCTAGAAGAAATGAAAGGCTTGATTAGTAAAGATGATGCAATAAAAGCAGTCACTGGTAATAAAAACCTATTATTAGATAAAAGCTTAAAATCAATCACTGCTAGATTATATAAAGAATACGATTATTTTTCAACAGGTAAAGAAACCAAATATGTATGGAATATAAGTTTAATAGATCCTAAGGAAGTAAATTATGAAAAAGGTGACACTTATCGCGCTTATGCAAATGCAACTGTAGATGCAGTTACAGGCAAATTAATTTCTTTTAATGCAAGTGTAAAAGATTATTATAATATGAGTAAAGCTGAGTGGGAATCTGTAAAAGTTAAATATAGTATCAAGGATAGTCAAAAGATATTAGAAACTTTCTTTAACGAACAAATTCCAGATTTATTAAAAAATTCTGTATTTGTAGATAATTCTGATTCTTATGTAATTGCGTATAAGAATGACCAACCTATTTATGGTGGATATAATTATCGTTATGAAAGAGTAAATGAAGGTATTAATTATTCCTATAATGGTCTCTATGGCGCCGTTGACGGTGTTTCAGGAAAAATTTATTCTTTCTCATACAATTGGGATAACAATGTAACATTTGAATCACCTAAGAATGTAATTAGCCCAGAAAAAGCTTTTGATTATTATATTTCAAAGGATGGATTTAATTTAGTATATGAAATTAATAACATTCATACAATTGATAATTCAAACAAAATGGTAACCTTCACAGGTTCATATAATGTAGATTCTAGCGTTAGATTGGTTTATAGAACAGATATTAATCCAAATTATATTTCACCATTCACTGGTAAACAATTAAATTACGATGGTAAAGAATATAATAAAAACGCTTCAAATTATGAATATAGTGATATTGTAGGAAATCCTTCTGCACGTAATATTAGACTTTTAGCTGATATTGGAGTTGGTTTTGAAGGTGGAAAATTCTTACCTGATCAAGGTATCACAAAAGATGAATTAACAGATATATTATCAAAAGTTGGAGTTTACTATAATACAGACAAATACAAATTACCTAGCACATCCGTATCTAGAATTGAAGCTGCAAAATTTATTATTCAAATTTTAGGATATGATAATATTGCTAATATCAAAGGGTTATACAGCATTAATTTTAAAGATCAATCAAAGATATCAGAAGAGTATCTTGGATATGCTGCTTTAGCAAATGGTTTAAAACTTATCACAAGTGATTCGAATAATGAATTTAAACCAAACGATAACCTTACTCGTGCTCAAGTAGCCGATTTAATCGTTAATATGCTTAGCGTAGAATAATTTAAATAATTTCAATTGCCCCGAGCGTTTAAAATGCTCGGGGCTTTTTATGTACCTATATTAGAGATCGAATAAACTTATATCAGATATGGAACAAACTCATATCAGCAATTGACATATTTATGTCTATATTTCGAATCATCTATTTATTTTAGATAATTTTAACTTTTGTATGATACAATAATGTGGTATATTGTTATTGAGCTTATACATTACAAGGAGGCAATTATGAAGAATATAATATTTTTAGAACCAGTTTTTAAAGAAATGATTTGGGGAGGCAATCGTCTTATAACTGACTTTGGCTATGACATTCCTAGCGATCATACTGGAGAATGTTGGGCTGTAAGTGCACACACCAACGGTGATTGTGTTGTTCGAGATGGTGATTATAAAGGTATAAAATTAAGTAATTTATGGAATGAGCATAAAGAACTGTTTGGAGATGTTGAAGGTGAGACGTTTCCTTTATTAATAAAAATCATTGATGCGAAAGCTGATTTAAGTATACAAGTTCATCCAGATGATGAATACGCAAAAAAGAATGAGAATGGTGCATTAGGTAAAACAGAGTGTTGGTACATCTTAGATTGTGATTCCGATGCAAAAATAGTTGTTGGTCATAATGCGAAAGATAAAGATGAATTAAAAGAAATGATAGCCAATCATAAATGGAATGAATTAATAAGAGTATTACCAATTAAGAAAGGTGACTTCTTCCAGATAGAACCTGGTACAGTGCATGCAATAAAAGGTGGAACTGTAATATTAGAAACTCAACAAAATAGCGATATTACTTATCGTTTATATGATTATGATAGATTATCCGATGGAAAACCAAGGGAACTTCATATTGATAAAAGTATTGATGTGATTAATTGTCCTCATGTTGATGTGGACACAGACAGAAAAACCATTAATATGGGACAAGGCTCGGTGGAAGAACTGGTAAACTGCAAGTACTATTCAGTGAAAAAGTTGAATATAATAGGAGAGCAATCGTTTACCCAAACGGAACCTTTTACAATTTTAAGTGTTATTGATGGTGTTGGTAATATTGACGGAATACAGATAAACAAAGGTGATCATTTCATATTACCAGCTGGATTTGGAGATTATGTTTTAAGTGGGAATATGCAATTAATAACATCACATATATAATCAATTGCGAAACTCTTTAGTTTATAGAATTAATCATACCATTAATACGAATTTTCTAGCTTCAGTTGCCCTACGGGCAAGATTCAGCTAGAAAACACGTATTAATGGCATGATTAATCAGGAAGTCTTTGAGTTTCGCAAACACCTAAAAAATTTAATAAAAAGTAAAAGGAGAACAAGGATGGGTAGCATTTTTAACATGGATAATGGCTTTTTTTCCACAATCGGAAAAATAGTTGACATTATTATACTTAGTGTAGTTTGGTTAATACTTTGTATCCCAGTTATTACGATTGGACCAGCTACAACAGCTTTATATTATACTACAGTAAAGGTTATTCGTAGAGAACGAGGATATCTATTACGTGAATTTTTTCGTTCCTTTAAAGAAAATTTAAAGAATGGTGTTATTTCTGGTGTTATTATAACAGCAATCATAATTATGTTAATATTTAATCGTAATTTTGCATTAAGACTTGAAGATAATACTGGTTTTATACTATTAAGTGCATACAACGCTATGTTATTTTTAATATTTTGTATTACAGTTTATCTATTTCCAGTTTTATCAAGATTTCGAATGGGTGTAAAACAATTATTTAAAACATCATTTTTTATGTCAATGAAACACCTTCCAACCACTCTTTTATTGGTTGTCATCGTAGCTTTCTTTGGTTTAGGAACTTACATTTTACCTATAGCAGTATTTATATCTCCAGCAATTTGTTTTTTACTTTGCTCCTTTTTATTAGAACGAGTATTCAAGAAATATATGCCTGAAAAAGCGGAAGATGCTGAAACTTCTGGACGAGATGAGTGGTATTTAGAATAATCATATTAGGAGGATTCATATATGGAGGAAGAACTTTATGATTTAATGGACTGGGCAGATATAGAAGCTCTTATTTATTCAGAACATGATAATCCACACAGGTTATTAGGTGCTTTTGTTACTGAAAAAGGAATTTTAATCAATGCTTTTATACCAACAGCAATTTCTATCACTGTAAAGTTAAAGACAGGGCAGGAATATCCTATGATTTGCGAAGATTCTGAAGGGTTTTATTCTGTTTTAGTCCCAGGTAATAAAGTAATACCATATTCTTTTTTTGTTACTTATGATAACAATAGCAGCAAAGTGGTACAAGATCCATATTATTATGAACCAATGATAGACGGAGTGGATATCAGTAAATTTTCAAATGGTATTCATTACAATATATATGATAAACTAGGAGCTCATCCTATAACCATTGACGGTGTTAAGGGTGTTTCGTTTGCAGTATGGGCTCCAAATGCAATTCGTGTCAGCGTTGTTGGAAATTTCAATAATTGGGATGGAAGACGACATCAAATGAGAAGATTATTTGATTCAGGTATTTTTGAATTGTTTATTCCAGATTTAGATGTTCTTGAAATTTATAAGTTTGAAATAAAGATAAAAGGTGGACTAGTTATTTTAAAGGCTGATCCATATGCAAATAGAACAGAATTAAGACCAAGCTCAGCATCTGTTATTTGGAATCTAAATTCCTATCAGTGGAACGATGATAATTGGCTTAAAAAACGTTCATCGAGTAATTATGAAACGGAACCAATGTCAGTTTATGAAGTACATTTAGGATCTTGGAAAAAACCAGATGATCAGGGTAGAGAATTCTATAACTACAGAGAAATTGCTCCTATGCTAGCATCCTATATAAAAGACATGGGTTACACTCATATCGAATTAATGCCTATTATGGAACATCCTTTTGATGCTTCTTGGGGTTACCAAGTAACGGGCTATTATGCTCCTACAGCACGTTATGGTTCACCAGATGATTTTATGTATTTTATTGATTACATGCATCAAGAGGGTATTGGTGTAATTCTTGACTGGGTTCCAGCTCATTTTCCAAGAGATAGTTTTGGGTTGGCAAATTTTGATGGTACCTGTTTATATGAACATTTAGACCCTAGACAAGGGTCTCATCCACACTGGGGAACGCTAATTTATAATTACGGAAGACCACAAGTTGCTAACTTTTTAATAGCAAATGCTTTGTTTTGGGTAGAAAAGTATCATGTAGATGGAATTCGTATGGATGCGGTCGCCTCAATGCTTTACTTAGATTATGGTAAAAAACATGGTGAATGGGTAGCAAATATCTATGGTGGTAACGAGAATTTAGAAGTAATTGAGATGCTAAAGCATTTAAATTCTATATTTAAAAAGAGAAAAGATGGAACAATTATTATAGCAGAAGAATCAACAGCTTGGCCTAAAATAACAGGTGAAGTCGAAAGCGGTGGTTTAGGTTTTGACTTAAAATGGAATTTGGGTTGGATGAATGATTTTACAAATTATATGAAATGTGATCCTTTGTTTCGAAAAGGTCGACATGGAGAGCTTACGTTTAGCATGATTTACGCATACAGTGAAAAGTTTATGTTAGTACTATCACATGATGAAGTTGTTCATGGAAAAGGGTCTATGATTAATAAAATGCCAGGAAGCGATGAACAAAAGTTTGCAAATCTGCGCGCGGCCTATGGATTTATGATGACTCATCCAGGTAAAAAACTTTTGTTTATGGGGCAAGATTTTGCACAATATTCTGAATGGAGTGAAAGCAAAAGTCTTGACTGGATGCTTTTAAATCAAGAAAAGCATTTACAAATGAAGCAATACGTAAAGGACTTAAATTGGTTATATAGACAATATCCGTCACTATATATGCTCGATTTTTCAGATGATGGTTTCGAGTGGATTAGTTGCATGGATGCGGATCATAGTATTGTTGTATTTATCCGTAAGACAAATAACATAGACGAGACTTTATTAATCGTTTGTAATTTTACACCAGTCGTATATAAAAGTTTTCGAATTGGACTTCCATTTGCAGGAAAATTTAAAGAGATTTTTAATAGTGACGATATACAATATGGGGGTAGTGGTAACATCAATCCTAGATTGAAACAGTCCAAAAACATAGAAGCAGATGGCAGAGATTGTTCCATTAATATAACAGTTCCGCCGTTAGGTATAAGCGTATTTACATGTACTCCATTTACGGATAGTGAATTAGAAAACATGGTAAATACGAAGAAAAAGATAAATAAAAAGAAGAAATAATAGAAAATATAGAGGACTTATATGCAAACATATACGACTATATTAGAAATAGGATTTGATGCATTTGATACAAAGAATTTAAATGTGATATTAAATAATTTAGTAAACAACGGAATCGATTTTTTAATAAAATTATTAATTGCTGTAATTGTATTTTTTATAGGCAAGAAGATTATTAAATTAATCGTACGTTTATTAGAGAAGTATTTTGAACGATCTAAAATTGAAGTAAGTGTAGCTGGTTTTTTAACAGCTCTAATCCGTTCATTGCTATATATCGCATTGCTAGCAATTATTATTTTTCCACTACTTGGTGTTGCAAGCAGTTCCATTGTTGCTTTAATTGGTTCAGCAGGGTTAAGTATAGGATTTGCGCTACAAGGTGGGTTATCTAACTTTGCAGGTGGAGTTTTAATATTAATTTTAAAACCATTTAAAGTAGGTGATTATATCATATCTGGAGCGAATGAGGGTACAGTGACGGCTATTGATATCTTTTATACTAAGTTATTGACCTTTGATAATAAGTTATTAGTAATGCCAAATGGTGCACTAGCCAATGGTAATATTATAAATGTATCAAATGAACCTACGAGAAGACTTGAAATTAATGTACTAATCGATTATTCTGAGAATATTCAAAAAGTAAAAGATATTCTGCTAAACATAGGACAAAATAATGAATTAGTATTAAAAGAACAAGATATAACAGTATTTGTGACTAACTTTGATCCAAGTGCAATTAAGATTGGTATGAGAGTATGGGTTGCAAACGAAAATTTCTGGATATTAAAATGGCAACTGCTTGAAACCATCAAAAATGAATTTGATACAAATAAGATTACAATTCCATTTGATCAACTTGATGTTAATATCCGAAAGGAATCATAATTAAATACTAAAATGACTAATATAAGATATGCACTATTTGTGAATGAAATCATAAGATAAAACTATCGAAATAACAATTTATAAAAAAAATTACATTTTTTAAAAAAAAAGCTTTTCTTTTTAATAAAAAAGTGGTATTTTATCTTTAGATGAAATTTCGTTAGAGCAAAGGTGTTCTCAAATCTTTATTTGAGGACACCTTTTTTAGTAAAAAACGAATTATCTAATATTATTATTTACAATATCTGTATAAAATAGATTAGTAAATAATGCATTATAAAAAATAGCATAAATGGAAGGAGATTCATTATTATGACTTGTAAACTAACTGAAATCTTTGGAATTGATGTTTTTAATGAAGCAACAATGATTGAACGCTTACCTAAAAAAACTTATGTTGCTTTAAAGAAAACAATTGAAAATGGGGAGGATTTAGATCCAGCAGTTGCTGAAGTTGTTGCGAATGCAATGAAAGATTGGGCAATTGAAAGAGGAGCTACCCATTATACTCATTGGTTCCAACCTATGACAGGAATTACTGCAGAAAAACATGACTCATTTATCAGCCCAACATCTGATGGAAAAGTTATTATGGAATTTTCAGGTAAAGAATTAATCAAAGGTGAACCAGATGCTTCCTCTTTCCCATCCGGCGGTTTAAGAGCGACTTTTGAAGCAAGAGGTTATACTGCATGGGATACTACTTCACCAGCTTTCTTAAGAGAAGATGCAGCAGGTGTTACACTTTGTATACCAACCGCTTTCTGTTCCTATACTGGAGAAGCTCTTGATAAAAAGACTCCACTTCTTCGTTCTATGGAAGCTTTAAGCGTTCAAGCAGTACGTATCTTAAAATTATTTGGACATAAAGAAGTTTCATCTGTATCCTGCTCCGTTGGACCAGAACAAGAATACTTCTTAGTAGATAAAGCAAAATACTTAAAGAGAGAAGATTTAATCTTCGCTGGACGTACGCTTTTTGGTGCTATGCCTCCAAAAGGACAAGAAATGGAAGATCATTATTTTGGAAGCTTAAAAGAAAGAATTGCAGCATTCATGAAAGAGTTAAATGAAGAATGTTGGAAACTTGGAATTTTAGCTAAAACTCAACATAATGAAGTTGCTCCTGCTCAACATGAATTAGCTCCTATTTATGCTACTGCTAATATTGCTACAGATCATAATCAATTAATTATGGAATGTATGAAGAAAGTTGCGAACAGACATGGTTTAACTTGTTTACTTCATGAAAAACCTTTTGCAGGTGTAAATGGTTCTGGAAAACATGATAACTGGTCTATGGTAACTAACACAGGTAAAAACTTACTTGATCCAGGAAAAACACCTCATGAGAATGTACAATTCTTATTATTCTTAGCAGCTGTATTAAAAGCAGTTGATAATCATGCAGATTTATTACGTTTATCAGCATCTGTACCTGGAAATGATCATAGATTAGGTGCTAATGAAGCACCACCAGCTATCATCTCTGTATTCCTTGGAGAACAATTAGCAGATGTATTAACTCAATTAATTGAGACAGGTGAAGCTAAGAGCAGTAAACAAGGTGGCAAGATGAATGTAGGTGTTCATACTGTACCTGAATTCAGAAAAGATGCTACAGATAGAAATCGTACATCACCATTTGCATTTACAGGTAATAAATTTGAATTTAGAATGGTTGGTTCTTCCATGTCAATTGCTGAACCAAACACTGTATTAAATACAATTGTAGCTGATGTATTATCTGATATGGCTGATGAATTAGAAAAAACAGATAACTTTGATTTAGCTGTTCATGATTTAATTAAAAAGACAGTAACAGAACATCAAAGAATCGTATTCAACGGAAATGGATATTCTGATGAATGGGTGAAAGAAGCAGAAAGAAGAGGCTTACCAAACATTAAGTCTATGGTTGAAGCAATTCCATCTTTAGTTACAGATAAATCTGTTGCGTTATTCACAAAACATAAAGTATACTCAGCAACTGAACTTCATTCTCGTGCAGAAATTAATTATGAAGCATATTCAAAAACAATTAATATTGAAGCAAAAACTATGATTGATATGACAAATAAATTATTTGTTCCAGCTGTGATTAAATTTGTTACTAAATTAGCGGAATCCATTAATTCTGTAAAAGCAGCAGTTCCAGGTGCGGACGTAAGTGTACAAGAATCTTTATTAAAAGATACTAGTGTATTGTTAGCAACAGCTAAAACTGCAGTTGGTGCATTACAATCATATGTAAAAGAAGCAGCCGATTTAGAAGGCGCTGAACAAGCAGTATACTTTAAAGATGTTGTATTCCCAGCTATGGCTGAATTAAGAGCACCGATTGATGTTCTTGAAACATTAGTTGAGAAAGAATTATGGCCAGTTCCAACATATGGCGATTTATTATTTGAAATATAATAACGAATGTTTATTTTCTCCTTTTTAACCTATAGATATCACTTTCGTCCAATAGTCAGTGATATACTAAGATTTTACCCGAAATCTTAGAAATTAAGGGTTGATGCAACGTTTATACGATGCATCAGCCCTTTTTGCCTTGCTATAAATTTTTTCCACTAATTTCAGTTACTTTTAATTTTCGTCGTTCTGTAAGATATGTAATGAAAGATATGAGAACAATCGAAACAACATAATTAAGCACCAATAAAACTTCAAAATAAAAAGATAAATTCCAATCCCAATCCCATGCAGCATCAATATAAACAGTGTCTGTTTTTCCAATTTGTAAGTATATAAGACTAGCAGCGTATAATAAACCACTTATAATTGAAAAATATTTATCTTTTTTTGAATAAGCTAACGCTATTAATAACATAAAGCAATGAATTAGGTAAAGAAAAGTTCCAATAACTCCAAAATATACTTGATCCGTTTGGAATGATAAATAAATATATGCAATTAATACCGGTAGAAATCCTAAAAATCCAAATTTTACTTGTTCTTTCCAATTTTCTTTTGTAATTGAACTTAAGAAGAATGGGCAAGCAAACAAGGTTATAGCAATTCCATATAGAATATTATAAACTTCTTCATTTGCTTGTACTAATAATAAAGTGCTATACATTACGATTCCGAGTAATGGTGTTAGTTTGGCAACGATAGCGAGTAATGGTTTTATGTTACGTTTATTTGTTACATAATCAGTAATAATACTTTCAGGTAATATTAGTAAAACAATAAGTAAATTATTCATACTACTAAAATTATCATGAATCGATAATACTATTACAAAAACGATGGATAGAAAAATAGCACCAATCGTAGATAAATATTGGAACATATTAAATTTATTATTATTATTTGTCAAAATACGCCTCCTTAATGAAAGAAAAATAGTGAAACTATTATATCATAATTAAAAATAGGATGCACGAAATAAATTAAGTCTAACAACTTTACATAACAAACAAACATAGCAAATGAGTAATTGTTTTGTAAAGAACTTTTAAATTATACTAGACTTTTCAGGTAGGATAGTGGATAATAATAACAACCATGCCCTAATGAGATACAGTTAGAATAGTATTGAAATTACGGTTTTTTTAAAATGAATTGACGTAATATAAATGAAAACCTAGGCTAAGACCTAATTTTTTTGTTACAATATGGAGGATTAATATGAGAAATATAAAATTAGTAATAGAATATGATGGATCAAGATATGATGGATGGCAGATTCAGCCAGGGAATCCTAAGAGTATTACGGTACAGGATAAAATAGAAAGTGTTTTAAGTAAAATGGAAAATGAACAAGTAACCTTAATTGGTGCAGCTAGAACAGAAGCAGGGGTACATGCTTTGGTTCAAATCGCAAATTTTAATACCAATTCAGATATGAAACTGTATGAAATAAAGCATTATTTGAATCGTTATTTACCTAGAGATATAGCTGTTTTAGAAGTTGCTGAAGTACCAGAACGATTTCATAGTAGTTTTAATGCAAAAGCGTTTCGTTATGAATATAGAATTTCTATGGGTGAAGTGGCATCGGTTTTTGAAAGAAAATATAACTACTATAGTTTTCATGCACTAGATGCAGGAAAAATGAAACAAGCAGCAAAACATCTAGTT
>JARBTX010000141.1 GCA_029239975.1 Anaerocolumna sp. | reverse complement strand
CAAATCACTTGGTGTCTCTCCATTAGATGAAACAGCAATATAGTATTCAAAATCCTTGCCATTCATGCAGGTGCTAACACCTAAAAGGCCAAAAGGTTCCTGATTCATCCTTGATAAGATACTAGGAATGACACCAGTTTGTGTGGTTTTTGCCCAAAACAAAGGGATATTTTGAAAATTATCCTCAATGTTAATAAGATAATGCTCTTTCACACCTATAATTTTAAAAGAATCCATTTTCACAATCTTATACTTCAATTCGATTTCTCCTTTGATCGATAATTGAAAACTGATGGGTGGAAATGCTTTTAATTGAATTCCATTTTCCCTTGCTAAGGATGGTGCAACACCATGAACACTTTGAAAAGCACGATTAAATGCAGTAGGTGATTCGTATCCGTATTTCAGTGCAATATGAATTATTTTCTCATTGCTACTCTGTAAATCAAGTGCTGCTTTCGTCATTCTCCTTCTTCGTATATACTCAGAAAGTGGTATATTGGCAATATAAGAAAACATTCTTTGGTAATGATAAGAAGAACAACCTGCTATTTTTGATACTTTATTAAGATCTATTTCATCCGTTAAGTGTTCTTCAATATATTTTACAGATTCATTCAGGTAATCCATCCATTCCATTCCATCTTCTCCTAACAATCAAAGTGTAGTACATATTAAGTCAGAAAGTCTCTCATTATTTGATCACAAAATGAGAGACTTTATATTAATACTAATATTAATTATAATCTATATATATTGATACAACTTACGTTAACATTTGTATTTTATATATAAATTATATGGTTAACTAAAGCCCATTCACCCTTATTTCGTCTAATTCCCTGGTAGTAAATACATGATCATTAAAAAATTGATAATACATTTCGGATAATCCAACGTCAAAGATTAACATGTCGTCTGTGTTAATAGTAACTTTAATACCGGCATCATAAAGCTGTTTTATCGGGTGAGATTTTAAATCTTTCACGATTCCAAGTTTCATATTACTAGCTGGACAAAGATTTAGAATAATTTTATGATCTGCTAACCATCTCATAATTTGCTTATTGTGAACTGCTTGATTACCATGATTTACTTCATCTAGTTCAAGTGTTTCAACTGCTTCCATAATGGAATCTGCACTTCCAAATTCACCTATATGTGCTCGAAGTTTTAACCCACATGATTTTGCTAACCGATATAAGTTCTTAAATTCCTTTATAGGTTGTAGCCCTTCCGTTCCGTTGATATCAAGTGATTTGTAAAATCCATATTCAAAATATTCTTCTGCTTTCTCAAGTACATCATCAGAATAAAAATCTTTACCAAAAGCTATTTCCGGAATAAAATCAATTTCTGGTGCAATTTCATTATGTATAGCATTGATGCGATTTGCAAACTCTCTTAAGTTCCCATAAGGTTGCTCTTCTCCAAAACCAAAAGATAATTGTAATCTCTTCACTCCATCGTCTTTCGCTTGCCTAAATGCAGCTTTTATACGTACTTCATATCCTTCAATCCCTTTACAATAACATTTTACATTTTGTTCATACCACTCCTGCATATTATGTAAATCACGAAAGATGTAGTTAGCAGGTTTAATTTCTGCTCCGGCCCAATGGCTAATGTATTTTAGATTGCCACCACGTGCAGAATGATTATGAAGATCACTTTTTGATATCTTCCTTATCTCATCTATGTTTCCTGATTCAAGTGCCTGAGAAAATTCCATAATAATCCTCTCTTCGGACAGTAATTTTTATTACTTCATCCTATTTAATAATTTATTTAACGATTGGTTCTGTCTCATCTCTTCTAATATAATAAAATGCATCTTTCTTGTCTTTAAAATCATTTATTCCTAAATATTTCATTCCTATTTTTTAAAGTACTCTTTTGGATGCTATATTTTCTGGTTCAGCCATTCCATAAATGCCCACGATGTTTGTTGTCTTGAAGGCTTCCTTTATGAGTTCCTTTCCGATTTCAGTTGCGTATCCTTTATTCCAATGGGTAACACCGAGTTTCCATTCAATCTCAGGTTCGTTTTCCTTATATGGATTTAGCCCAGTTAATCCAATTATCCTGTTACTTACTTTTTCGATTACAGCACCATGAAAACAATCTAAGGTAACAAAATTTTTATCAATAAAGAATTGAATGTATTGTTCTGTCTTAAATTTATCCCAAGGTTGGTTTTTGTCTTTTGTATATTGTTGAACTTGGGGATTTGACACAACTTCATATAATTCGTCTATATCTCTCATAGTATATTGACGTACTAAAAGATTCTGCGTTTCAAAATAAATATGTACAAAATTACTCATTGTGTTCTTCTCCAAACTTCTATTTATTACAACAATATGCTTTGACAGAGTCTAACAGATTACTTGATGGTTCTTATTTCTGCTTGTAAAAATTTTTCATTCTATTTATTTCTATCAATCATTTCATGCTTACTATTTTTCATAACTTAAACCATATCCAATATCATATAGTAGTTCTGGATTTTCTGATTCAATGTCATCTACAGATTTATAATATGGCATTGGTAACTTACCTGTAAATGATGTCTCACCGGTTAAAACAGATGCAATTCCAACTCCTTCTGTTCCAGGTAAATAGCACATAACAATACTATCCCAATTATCAGAATATTCATTAAATAATACATTTCTTCCTGCTACGATTAGAGAAATAGTTGGTTTATTTAAAGAAGCTGCAAAATCGATGGCTTCTTTATTACCTGGATGACCTTTTACACCTGTAATGGATAAATCAGCAGTATCTCCTTCAAATTCTGCATAAGGTACTTCACCTACAGCTAAAATTACTACATCCGCTTCCGAAGCTTTTGCTTTATCAGTAATAATTTCAAGATTATATTTTGTTGCATATTCCGTAAGACCTTCTAATATGGTAGTACCTTCTACAACCTTACCTTTATCATTATCCATAACACCTTGCCAAGTTAATCCCCAACCACCAATTTGAAGACCAATATCATTGATAGCAGGGCCAGTAACAAATATTTTTTGTCCTTCTTTTAACGGTAATAACTTATTCTCATTTTTTAGAAGAACTAAGGATTTCTCAACTAATTGCTTTGCTAAATCACGATAGCCATCGCTTCCTAATTCCGTGATTTCGTGGGTTGTTTTCTCCATGTATGGATCTTCAAACAATCCTAAATCAAATTTTACAGTTAGTATTCTACCAACTGCATCATCAATTCTTTCCTTCGTTATTGCACCACTATTTACTCCCTTAAGAATTGCTTTTATTGCATCTTTATAATTATATGGCTCCATAAACATATCCACACCAGCATTTACAGAAGCTATCATCTTATTTTCAAAACTACTACCACTCAAACCATTTATCGCTTCCCAATCGGAGACTATGAAACCTTTAAATCCTAATTCATTCTTAAGTACATCTGTTAATAAGTACTTATTTTCATGCATTTTAAGTCCATGAAAGGAACTAAAAGAAGCCATAACAATCTTTACATCTGATTTTATTAACTGCTTGTATGGCATTAAGTAAATTGCTCTTAATTCATCCTCAGACATAACAGCATCACCACGATCTATTAAGTTATTTCCTTCACCTGTTCCAAATTTTACTCCTCCATCTGCTACATAATGCTTTGCAGTCGCAACGACACCGTGATCCGCTTGACCTTTTACATAGGCATCTGCAAGAGCAGTCACAATGGATGGATTGGATGAATAACACTCATAGGTTCTTCCCCATCTAGGATCTCTACTTATTGCTACGCAAGGAGAAAAGTTCCATAAAATATTAGTTAACTTCATCTCTTCCGCTACCGCTGCACCCATCTGATACACTAACTCCGGATCATTTGCTGCACCAATTCCAATGTTATGTGGAAAAACTACCGCAGATTTAATTAAGGAATGACCATGTACTGCATCCACACCATATATCATAGGAATCTGGTGTTTTGAACGCATCGCAGGATTTTGCAAGTTCTTAAACATGATATTCCAATCTTTTACTGTATTTGTACCAGGATATGATCCTCCACCACTAAGCACGGAACCCAATCCTAAGTCCTTCATATCCGAGCTATTCACTGCATCTCTTCCGCCTTGTAGCATCTGTCCAACTTTTTCTTCTAAAGACATATCACTTAGCAATAAAGCGACTCTTTATTCTGTTGGTAAAGTTGCATCAAGATACTTTTTATCTGTCTCTTGTGATTGATTACTCTCTTCTCCTGTTTGAACTGTTTCTGTTTGACTCGTTTCATTTTTCTTATCACAAGCAGAAAATGAAACCATAACTATTAACATTATTAACATTATTAAAACCCTATTTTTACGCATACATCCTCCATGCTAGCCGGTGAAAAATTAAATTTTTCCCTCTATCCACCTCATAATGATTATTTTTAGATGTAATCCACCGTTAGACACTTCCTTATGTTTATTTTATAAGAATTTGGTGTTTCACATCTTTAAAGATTTTATCATTATTACCATATTTCGTCAATTTTTATTAATCATTAAATTATTGTTTATAATTTGCAAAGACTATCATAGAATAAAGCTATAAGAGTATACAAAAAAGGCAGACCGATTATATATATAAAAGTAAAAGCAGTCCGACGGATATAGGTGTACATTATGTTATTTACTTCTAACTACTAATATTTTAATGGTGCGTAATATTTTCTTTCATAAATTATAGCATCAGGGTTAGCATTAATTTCTTTATCAGCTTCTATATAACTCATGTAAGAATTTTCATTGATTTGAAAATGCCAATTCACTTCCGGAATAGGTGGATATAACACTTCTATGTACTCTTTCGGCATTAATTCTTTAAAATAATCAACTGGATGGCCTACCGCATCGCAATCTTCCCATGAATTACCCCTTACCGTCATCACTAAAAACTTCTTTAATCCAGTGTCTGCACCAACAATTCCTTCAGGTAGATTCACCAAAGAGTTAACAAGGCAACCCCAAATCCTGTCACCGCTTTCCCAGGAATTCGCTCTCTTTTCACCTAATAAACTACTCCAGACGCTTATTATTGTATAAGGCTTGTAAATAATATCCATATTTTTCATTTGAGTTTCGAATTTCAGAAAATATTCACCGATATAATCAGAAATATTACCATAATACTTTGGGACTCCGGCGAACTTTAGAGCTTCGGGATATTCAATAACATCGAAGCGGTATTCGAAAGATTGGAACTGGGTAAATTTGTTTTGATTCGAGTTCTGTGAGTTTAATGATTCCATTTTAGATTCCTCCTGTATTTTATATAAAATATATTTTGGTCATATTTAAAAACTACAGTGAATTAAAGTCAAACGCGGGAGTACATTCTGTATCACATCTCTCTTTATTACACCAATATGGGACAATGAACAGTCAATTCCAATTTGCGAAAATATTTTATCAGACATAATTGCTTTTCTACAAAACTGAATACACTCCGCCATTTACAAAAATCGATGCATTTTTAATTATATAACAAATATATAATAAATTCTACCAATATTTAACATATTAGATTAATATTGCAATACAAGTGTAGTTCAATTATATTTTAATTTACATTTAGTTTTTCATTTAACGTTACAAATTAAAAAAAGCTTATATTAATCCATATATTTGCTGTTTAAGCAGCATAATATAAATGAATTTTTTATAAGCTTTTTCTTTACTAATTAAAATAATCTGTAATGTTAATTATTTATTTAATATGATACGATTAATAATCTCTACTAGTTCATTAGGATTTTCAATCATTGGCATATGACAGGAATCGGTAACAAATCTAAAATCAATTTTTTTAATAGTTTCAGCATCTAAATTCAAATCATCAATCCTTCTATCATAGTGTTTCTTACCTCTATCACCATATATCCCGTATACATTAGAATGAGTATTCCTTATCAATCCTGTAAAATCAAAACTTTCCTGTAGGGATTTTTTAATGTTATCGGTATAATATTTTGATTCTTCCTTAATCATTGGAATAACCCAATCACCATATTTTTTTAAATTGAACGGTAACATAAGATTTCTATAAAACTCATTTGCAGGTTTTAAATTTGATTCGATAAGAATAATCTTTTCACATTTTAAATTAAATTCTACCACTAATTCTAAGGCGATAAGCCCGCCCATACTATGTCCTATCACAAAATCATATTGTTCATTTTTATAGGTATGATACACCCATTTCGTAATATCCGTTATATTTTGTGAAGTGTTAATAATTTCATGTGGGTAATCAACATATGTTAAATCATAATCCAATAAATCATCTTTTATATAATCCCAAACATCTAATGTGCAACTTGCTCCGTATAATACTAGCCCTCTCATATTCCCCCCCAAAGATAAGTATCTTACTAAAACCTGTTTATTAAATGCAACAGATGCTCCTATGATAGCTATTGGAGTAACTGCTGATTAATGTTACATTTATTCTTAACAATACCTTACAACAACTGTGAAATCCATGGTATTTTCACTACTTTCTACAAAAATGTCCCCATCCATTTTCTTAAGAATTTGCTTACAGATATATAAGCCTAAACCACTTCCCTTGATATCACGTGCATTACTGCCTCTCCAAAAACTCTCAAATAGATGTACAAATTCTGTAGATGGAATTGGTGTTCCAGTATTACTAACCTTTATTAGTTTACAATAATCTTCATCCGAAAAGCTAATATGAATCTTTTTACCGTCTCCATACTTTAGTGCATTTTCTATTAGATTTTCAAATACTTCCATTAGCTTATCAATATCACCTTTTAATAAGACATCATCGTACTTATCTATGACAAATACAAGTTTAAGTAAAGCTAGTTTTTCAACATATGACTTCTTAATTAATTCAACCAATGAACTCAAATAAAATTCACCACTAAGAACGGTAATTTGAATAAAGTCTTCTCTAGAATTTGCAATAATATCATTTACAAATCCTTCAATTTGAGTTGCTTTCTCATCAATTAATCTAGCAGCTTCCTTTCTTTTATCATCCGTTGTATATAAATTATCATAAATGGCTTTCGAATATAATTTTATTGCACTAAGCGGTGTCTTTATATCGTGAGAGATGGATAAAATCATAGTTTTTTTCTCTTTTTGTAGCTCTAATTCTTTCCTCTTATGAGCATCAAGACTTTCACGTAATAAATCTAGTCCCCATATGAATTTACCAAAAAAGCGGTATTTGCTTTCTTTTAGTCCCACTTTAAAATGTCCCTTTGATAATTGATATGGCATATCAACGATTTCATGAAAGGGCTTCAGTATCACCTGCTTTATATAAATAAGTATACTGATGATAAATAATACAAATCCAACAAGACAGGCATTGACTATAATGATAATTTTTTTTATGTTAATTAGATCATGTAATATATATGAGATTCGAACGAAACCATTAAGAGTTCCTTTCGTACGATACGGTATGATGGTATAAGAATAGGCATTTGGTAGTCCTTTTCCATGAAAAAATTCATCAAATTCTGTTTCACTTTTTGTACTTTCTATATAATCAAGCTTCTTTACATACTGATATCGATTCACTGCTATTTCAGTAACAGGTATTCCTTTATTTAATAAATCACTGATACGATTCATTTCAACCTTATAACTTTTTGCTTCATCTTGACTGGTTTCTTTATATATAATAAAAGATGAAAAAGCAGCTATAAATAACCAAAAAAGAAGTACCACTAATATAATTTTATTGATTTGCTTCATATTTATAACCTACTCCCCAAACAGTTATAATTCGTTTTGGTTGCTTGGGTGTTTCTTCAATCTTTTCCCGAAGTTTATTGATGTGTACAGTAAGTGTGGAAGGTTCACTAAAGCTATCCACTCCCCATACCTTATTAAAGAGCCATTCTTTTCTTAAGGTTTTACCTGGGTTTTCCAAAAATATTTTTAGTAATTCATATTCTTTGATAGTTGTTTCTAAAAGGAAACTTTTAAAGTAAACACAAGTAGCATCAAGGTCAATGGTAATATTACCATCAATTAACAACTTACTACTTTCTTTTCTATCATAACTACGCCTTAAATTTGCTTTTATTTTGGCTAAAAGTATATCGATATCAAAAGGCTTTTCTATATAATCATCAGCTCCTAATTCTAACCCGGCTAATTTATCGGACTTTTCTACTTTAGCACTCATAATTAAAATCGGAATATTTAAAGTTGCTCTTATGGTCTGGCATACACCAAAACCATCCATACCTGGAAGACATATGTCTAAAAGGACTAGCTTTACAGTATTTTCACGTAAATATGCTAGAGCTTTTTCACCAGAATCTACGTGCATTAAGGTGTAACCGTCTCTGCTTAAAAAATCACCAAGTATTACTGCTAATTCTAGATTATCTTCTATGATTAGAATATCAGTCATATGTCCCTCCAATTTATTTTTTTACCAACCCATCTCCATAAGCCAAGTGCTTAAATTACGTTCTCTCTCTCTTATGGCTGTTTCATCTATATACTTATCTAATTTTAATTCTCCCCTAATGTTACCGTCTTCGATATAAAGTACTTTATCTGTTTTCGCGGCAACTTTAATATCATGGGTTACAATTAAAATAGTAGTTCCTTCTTTATTAATCTTATTTAATTCATTCATTACTTCTTTTGAGGTCTTTGAATTAAGTGCTCCTGTTGGTTCATCTGCAAATATCATCTTAGGTTTATTAATCAAAGCTCTACAAATACAAGCTCTTTGCAACTGACCACCAGATACTTCTGTAATATCATTTTCAGCAATATCAATGATTTCAAGCTTTCTCATTAATTCCTTGGCATATTCATTAATCTGCTTTCTTTGGCTTCTTGTTTTGCCATTCTCTGAATTATATGCAGACACGATTATATTATCATAGATAGAAAGATTTCTCAACATATGCATTTGTTGAAAAATAAAGCCCATTTTATTCAGTCTTACATCGGACATTTGATTCATTTTTAATTGACTAATATCATCACCATAAAATAATACATTTCCTGCTGTTAAACGGTCCATACCACTTACTGTATAAAGTAGTGTAGATTTACCAGAACCAGACGGCCCCATAATAGAAACAAATTCACCGACTTGAATTTCAAGATTCACATTTCTTAATACATTGTTCTGTCTTTTATTT
>JARBTX010000140.1 GCA_029239975.1 Anaerocolumna sp. | reverse complement strand
TATTAATACTGTAGTATCCTATATTATAGAATTTACTCCATATGCAGTATTAGCTTTAGTTGCGAATGCAGTATCTAATAATGGTCCAGATAAGTTATTACCTTTAATTTCTGTATTAATTATTGCTTATATATTGTGTGCAATACAAACATTTGGAGTAAATACAGTATTAATTGGATTAATTGCAAAATTAAACCCTCTTAAGTTCTTTAAGCATATTTGGCCAGCACAGGTTATCGCATTTACAACTCAAAGTAGTGTGGGTACCATTCCAGCTACCCAAAAATGTTTGAAAAATGCAGGTGTATCAGATAGTGTATCATCCTTTGTAGTTCCTTTAGGAGCGAATATCGGAATGCCAGGTTGTGCAGGTATCTGGCCAACCATAGCAGCAGTGTTTGCCATTCATGGATTAGGTATTGATTATTCAGTTGGCCAATATATACTTTTAATTTTAATAACAACTTTAGTAAGTATCGGAACAGTTGGTGTTCCTGGAACAGCAACAATTACAGCTACTGCAGTATTTGCAGCAGCAGGACTACCAATTGAAATAATTGTAATCTTAACACCAATCAGTTCTATCGTAGATATGGCTCGTACAGCAACTAACGTAAGTGCAGCAGCTACTAGTGCTTTAATCGTTGCTAAGACTGAAAATGAATTAGATTTAGAAAAATACAATAATACAAATAAAGATAACAAAGAATTAGTAACAGAGTAAATTTATATAAAAATAATTAAATAAAACAGCTTTTTGTTTGGCTTTTATTAGCTAAACAAAAAGCTGTTTTATTTTTGAAATATATTAAAATAAAATACATTTTAATATAATTAAAAACCATGTATAATACAGTCAAATAGTTAAAATTAATGAAGTAACTACCAAGAAATTAATATTAAATAGAGGCTAAAAAAAGGAGAAAATAATGAATCTTGATTTATTTCATTCATTAACAAACAAAAATATTGAATTTAAACCACTAAGTACATGTGCTGTGCAGGAAATACATGAGTATGCCTCTGATCCTATCGTTTCTCAGTCTAGTGGATGGAAACTTATGAATACGTTAGATGAAACAAGAGAATTTATTGATGTGATGATAAATCGTGAATTAGAAGGTACTCATCTATATGCATCAGTGGTGCAAAAATCTTCAGGAGTTGTTATAGGAACAGCTATGCTATTTAATTTTGACCATCAAGCAAACAAAGCTGAAATTGGTTATGTATTTCATAAAGATTACTGGGGTAAAGGATATGGTACTCAGGTCATTTCTTTGATAAGTGATTTCGCATTTAAATCACTTAAACTCCACAAGCTTCATGGGCAAGTAGTACATCCTAACATTGGATCAGCACGAATTCTGGAAAAGAACGATTTTAAATTAGAAGGGCGATTGATTGATCATTACTTTATCGACAATGATTATTATGATGCATTACTATATGGTAAAATTAACAATAAATAAGTAGAACATGAATTATTATATTGCGTGCTCCAAGATAAACAGACGAAAAATATAAATAGGAGTTTTTAAATATGGATACTTTAATTCAAACACTGGATTTAAATATAATACAATGGATAACTGTGATTATAGCGGCCTTTTTGGTGGGATTTTCAAAGACAGGGATTGGTGGAGTAGCAATGCTTGCTATACCATTATTAGCAGGGACATTTGGCGGCCGTGATTCTACTGGTATTATGTTACCTATGCTTTTAATTGGTGATTTATACGCGATTTGGTATTATCGCAAAAGTGTGGAATGGAAAAATGTCATTAAACCTTTACCTTGGGCGGTTGTTGGATTAGTTTTTGGTGTTATTGTAGGATCGTATATTAGTGACAAAACATTTGTGATATTAATTGGAGCCATTGTATTACTATGTCTTGGTATCTTAATATATACCGAAGTAAAGAGTAAAAATATTGCAGTACCTAGTAATGTCTGGTTTTACATACTAGTAGGAATACTAAGCGGTTTTTCTTCTATGATAGGTAATGCGGCAGGACCAATTTTTAGTGTGTATTTATTAGCTTTGGGTTTTAAGAAGAATAATTATATGGGTACAAATGCTTGGTTTTTCTTTATTATTAATTTTACCAAAGTGCCTCTACAAGTTTTTATATGGCATAATATTGGATTAAAATCGTTATCGATAGCAGCTTTCATGATTCCGGCGGTTACTATAGGTGCGATTACTGGATTTATCATACTGAAAAAAATAAATGATAAATATTTCCGTTATTTAATTATTGGAATGACCGCAGTTGCAGCATTAAGGCTTTTGATATAATTTTTTTCAATAATTTTAAAACATTTTGTGATAGATTATTTTCTATAAATTCATTTTATTATTAATTAATTTGCTATAATCATATTTATTATTAATTATGTTGCTATAAATCATTTTTATTATTAATTATTATGCTATAAATTGTTTTGCTATAAATTCATTTTATTATAAATTATGAGTTTTTCTGTATTCACCAGGAGTTTGCCCTATAAACTTATGAAATGCAGTAGAGAAATTGTGTACATCCGGATAACCCAGATTATAACCAATTTGCGTGATGGTTTCATTGGTTTTCATTAATAAATCGCAAGCATAAACCATTTTACTTTTTAGAATGTATTTTTTTAATTGAATTTTAGTTTCATGGTGAAACAGTGTAGATAAATACTTTTCGTGATAACCAAAATATTCTGCTATCTCATGTACCGTTATTTTAGACATAATATTACATTGTACATATTCCATAATTGCATTGCACATCTCTGAGTTAGAATTAATTTTATCTAATGAGGAGGATGTGCTTTGTTTATGTAATTCAAAAAGAAGATTGATTAGGTTATAACTAGATTGAACTTTGTCATGGTAGGTACGCTCTGTCTCTGCAATTTGTTCTGCAAGGACTTTAATTCTATTTTTATTTTTACATATACCATGTAATGGAAATGTAAGTAGGTAATCATTTTCTACTTGTAAGGTTTGATTTAATTCCACTATAGGTGTTTCAAAATGAAACCAATAAAAGCTACAATAGGAAGGATGATAGCCATATTGATGTTTTGTTGGTGGCATAAGGATATATTCACCAGCATTTACTTTATATTTGGTTTTATCATTAGCAATATATAAAGTACCTTCTGTTACAATCATAAGTTCAAATTCATTAAGGGGTCTAGAGTAATGGGCCCAATCATTTGAAGGAGCACGAAAATAACCGCTAAAAACATATCGTATATATGGATTAAGATTCAGATTGAACATATTACTTTTTCAAACCTCCTATATTACAATTTCATATTATCAGAATAGAATAATTATGCTATATTTTTCGTATATAGT
Organism: Anaerocolumna sp.; assembly: GCA_029239975.1. Classification (GTDB taxonomy): domain Bacteria; phylum Bacillota; class Clostridia; order Lachnospirales; family Lachnospiraceae; genus Anaerocolumna. The sequence continues at coordinate 5,839 of JARBTX010000140.1, read as the reverse complement.
CAACACAGAGAAATATGAATATTACATTTTAAAATAATTGGAGGTAAATAAATGAAGTTTCCATTTACAGTGAATGACGCTTTTTGGTCAAGATATCAAGAGCTAGTTAGTGATGTTGTAATCCCTTATCAAAAACAGATTTTAGCAGACGAACTACCAGAAGTTGAAAAAAGCCATGCTATTGAGAATTTTAAGATTGCAGCTGGTGAAAGCGATGGTATTTTTTATGGAATGGTATTTCAAGATAGTGATGTAGCTAAATGGATCGAAGCAGCATCTTATAGCTTAATGTTAAAGCCAGATGAAAAGTTAGAAAATGAATTAGATGAATTAATTGAAACCATAGGTAAAGCACAACTTTCAGATGGGTATTTAAATACGTATTTTACCATAAAAGCACCAGAGCATCGTTGGCAGAATCTACGTGAAGCTCATGAATTATATTGTGCAGGTCATTTAATGGAGGCTGCTGTTGCACATAAAAAAGCAACTGGAAAAGATAATTTCTTAAAAATTATGGAAAAGAATGCGAAACACATAGCAGATCGATTTGGTAAGGACAAAGAACGTGGTTTTCCAGGACACCCAGAAATAGAATTAGCATTAACTAAGATGTATGATATAACTGGAAACAAAACTTACCTTGATTTAGCATCCTATTTTATTGATGAACGTGGTACAGCACCAGATTATTTTGCTGAAGAAAGTAGTCGTATTGATTGGGTAGTTTGGGGTAACTATATGAATAACCCTGAATATAATCAAGCACATCTACCAGTGAGAGAGCAAACGAAAGCAGTTGGTCATTCCGTTAGAGCTGTTTATCTATATACAGGTATGGCAGATGTTGCTGCTAAAACTGGCGATAAATCTTTAGCAGATGCATGTGAAATATTATGGAATAACATTGTAGAAAAGCAGATGTATGTAACAGGTGGTATCGGATCCACTCATGATGGAGAAGCCTTTACAAAAGATTATGATCTTCCAAATGACACAGCATATGCAGAAACTTGCGCAGCAATTGGACTTATTTTCTTTGCTAGAAAAATGCTTGAACTTAACCCAAATGCAGAATATGCTAATATAATGGAGAGAGCACTTTATAATGGTGTAATCTCAGGTATGTCACAAGATGGTAAAAGATTTTTCTATGTTAATCCACTTGATGTAAATCCTGAATACTCAGGAAAAATTATGGGTCATAGACATGTACTTCCACACAGACCAACTTGGTATGGATGTGCTTGCTGCCCGCCAAACGTTGCAAGACTTATCACTTCTCTTGGGGATTATGTTTGGCTTAAAAAAGATGATATTTATTATTCTAATTTATTTATAGGTGGTACTTACCAAGAGTCTGATAAAAACGGACTTGGCATTGAATTGCAAACCGCATATCCTAATGATGGTGACTTAAAATATATTATACACACAAGTAAAATGGAAAACTTAAAACTTGCAGTTCGTATTCCTGATTGGAGTGATGGATATGAAATTACAGTAAAAGGTAAAACATATAAACAACCAGAGACCTTAAATGGGTACCTAATGATAGAAGATACCTTCGTAGAAGGAGATAGCATAGAAGTTAAGTTTACAATGGAAGTGAAAAAAATCTATGCCAATGTTCAGGTAAAAGAAGATGCTGGTCAAGTAGCGTTCCAATGTGGACCTTTTATCTATTGCTTAGAGGGTATTGATAACCAGAATGATTTGTTATCCTTACGTGTAAAAGCAGATGGTAATGTAACTAAGAGTATAAAAAACGATGTAATCTTAGGAGAAATTCCAGTATTAGAAATTGAAGGAGCAAGACTTGAAAAACAAAAGAGTCTTTATAATTACAAGAAACCATCTATGGAACCAGTTATTTTAAAGGCAATTCCATATTATTTATGGGATAATCGTGGTGAAAATCAGATGAAAGTTTGGATTTCAGAAGTGATGTAGTACTGTGCCTTATGGTTTTTATTTGTATTTCAGAGTTATAACTTAGTGTTATGTTACTTATAAAACAAAAATATATATAAAGGTTATGTAAATAGTAGACATTTAACCTTGCTTTTTTGCAAGAAATCGTTTCCTATATTACATAACCTTTATTGCTGTTTAGTGTCCTATCCTTGATGAAAGATTTCTCCAAATATAATAGAGTATACAATGAATTATTACGTATACTATCTTAAAAATTTAATTTAGATTGGAGTGTTTTTATGGGAAATAAAATAGTGGAAGCATTAGCTGCAATTACGGAAACAACTCATGAAGTTACATCGGACATTCTGGTTATGGATTTTACAGTTGTTAATGTTTTTATGGTTGGAAATCCTTTAAGTATGGAAAATGAATGGGTTTTAATAGATACAGGTTTAGAAAACTCATCCGAATTCATATTACAGTGTGCTAAAAAACGTTTTGGAGAGAATAACAAACCACAAGCGATTATACTTACACATGGACACTTTGACCATGTAGGTTCTGTAATTAAACTGTCAGAATGCTGGAATGTTCCTGTATATATTCATGAAATAGAGATGCCATATGTAACTGGAAAAAAGGATTACCCAGTTGCAGACTCAACAACGGATGAAGGTATGGTTGCAAAAATGTCACCTACATTTCCACATACAAGCATTGATTTAGGTTTTCGTGTTTTTCCACTTCCAATGGATGGTAGTATACCAGGAATGAAGGGATGGGAATGGATTCATACACCAGGACATACTGCCGGTCATATTTCACTATTTCGTGAAAAAGATCGCGTATTAATTGTAGGCGATGCTTTTACGACTACGAAACAAGAATCCTTATTATCTGTAATTCTCCATAGTGAAAAAATAAGTGGTCCACCAAAATATTTAACAACAGATTGGACAGAAGCTGAAGAATCAATTAAGAAACTTAAGAATTTAAAACCAAAATTAGCGATACCAAGCCATGGAAAGTCCATAAAAGGAGAAGAACTTACAAAACACCTAAGTATGTTAGTAAATAATTTTGATGACATCGCAAAACCAGAAAAACATCAATACTTAAATAAATGATTCATAATAATTGAATAAATAATCAAATAAATATAAAATATAATTATGAATCGCGAAAAGGGGTATCTATTATGAGTATTGGTTATGCATGTCAGACCATAGGAATTCCAAATACTTCGTCAAAAAATTGTACGCTAAAGAATGCAAATGAAGAGAAGTTGTATCAGATTATATCTTATAACTTGGATTCTCTAGATCATATACTAAATTATAATATAAACAATGGAATAAAATTATTTCGTATTAGTTCTGATTTAATTCCATTTGCATCAAGCCCAGCAAATACTTTGGAATGGTGGAATCTTTTCCAGGCCAAATTTATTGAACTTGGAGATAAAATTAAGAAACATAATATTAGGGTTTCTATGCATCCAGGCCAATATACTGTATTAAATTCTCCAAATACAGATGTAGTTTATAGAGCCATAAAAGACTTAGAGTATCATAATAGAGTTCTTGATAGCTTGAAAGTTGGCAAAAATCATAAATTAGTGTTACACATTGGTGGTATATATAATGATAAAGAACAAGCAATGTTACGATTTATTACAAACTTTAAAACATTAGATCAAAGAATAAAGGACAGGCTTGTTCTTGAAAATGATGATAAATTATATAATATTAAAGATGTGATGGAAATTGCATCACAAACGAATTCCCCAGTTATTTTTGACAATCTCCATCATAAAATTAATCCTTGTAATGATTTAAGAGATGAATTTAGTTGGATTCAAGAATGTAAGTGTACTTGGGAGCAAGAAGATGGAAATCAAAAGATGCATTATTCCGAACAAAATCCACTAAAAAGACTAGGATCTCATTCAAATACAATAAACGCCGAAGTGTTTTTTAATTTCTACAATAACATAAACCGAGAAGATATAGATATTATGCTAGAAGTTAAGGATAAAAATCTTTCGGCAGTAAAATGTATCAATGCAGTAAGCAAAGAGAAATCAATTAAAAATTTGGAATTAGAGTGGAGTAAATATAAATATTTAGTTTTGGAAAAATCTCATGAAGATTATAATAGCATTCGGAAATTGTTAAAAGAAAAAGATAACTATCCAGTAATACCTTTTTATAATTATATTGATCATGCCATGGAAAAGGAAAGTGCAGTTGGTGGTAGTGTTAATGCAGCACAACATGTATGGGGATATTTTAAAGAATGTGCAACAGAGAAAGAAAAAAAATTATTTGAATCAAAACTATCAAGCTACACGGAAGGAAAGATATCACTTTTACCTGTAAAAAAACTACTATGGCAACTTACGAATCAATATCAACAGAACTATTTGTTAGATTCCTATTATTTTGCAGACGTTATTGAGACTATATAGTGAAAGGGTAACTTTAGCTTAAATGGAAAGTTACCTTTTATTTTTGGGTATATTTTATTGAATCTTTATGGTAAAATAATAGTTACGAATTGTCGTAATAATAAACGTAAAGTGGAGGAGATGCTTTGAAGATTATAATTTCTCCAGCAAAAAAGATGAACATAAATACGGATTTTGAATTTTCATCAACACCATACTTTATTGATAAAGCAGAGTGCTTACTAAATTATTTAAAAGGACTAAATTATACAGTTGCAAAATCTATATGGAAATGTAATGATTCCATAGCAGAAAAATGCTATAAAAACTTAAAAGATGTTAATCTCCATGCTAGGCTCACACCAGCTTTATTAGCATATGAGGGTATCCAATATCAATATATGGCTCCAGGCGTTTTTGAAAATGATCATTGGGATTATATTAAGGATCATTTATGTATTTTGTCTGGTTTTTATGGATTATTAAAACCACTTGATGGTATAATACCTTACAGACTAGAAATGCAGGCAGCAGTTAAATTACCTGAATATAAGGATTTATATGATTTTTGGGGAGATAGCCTATATAAAAAATTATACGAAGATACGGATGTGGTTATAAATCTTGCTTCCAAAGAGTATAGTAAATGCATAGAAAATTTCCTGACAGATAAAGAACAGTTTATTAATTGTATTTTTGGTGAATATAAAGATGGAAAGATAATAACAAAAGGTACCATCGCTAAGATGGCTAGAGGAGAGATGGTACGTTTTATGACTGAAAATAAAATAGAAGATATAAATGAAATGAAACAATTTAATCGTATGGGATTTCATTATAACGAAAAAATTTCAGATAATAAAAATCTGTTTTATATAAAAGAATAAGTCGAAGATGAATACACTTTTAAAAGATACATAGAACTTAAAATATGATAATCAGTATTAGGTCTAATTAAATCATAGGAACAGATAAAATTTAAACATTGAAATAGGAGAAAATAATAGGAACAGATAAAATTTAAACATTGAAATAGGAGAAAATAATAGGAACAGATAAATTAAAATAAATTGAAATAGGAGAAAATAATATGATAAATCCAGCTAAATTATTAAAAATAAAAAGTTCGTGGGATGTATTCACAAAAAATCATCCTAAATTACCGAATTATTTTAATGCAATTAAGAGTAGTGCTTTAGAAGAAGGGACTATTATAGAAATGAATGTAGTCACTACAGATGGTAAATCTCTAAAGTCTAATATTAAACTTACGAAATCAGATATTGAATTACTACGAGAAATATCGAATTAAAAAGAGTAGATATAGACAGGAGCAAATTCGTGTGTTTTGCTCCTTTTTGATTACCTGTATCTTTAAACTACTTAAAAATCTGTGAAAGTTATAAATACAAAAAGAAAGGTTAAGTCATTATGAGAATGTCACAAGATTATAACTATATATCCACTTAT
>JARBTX010000036.1 GCA_029239975.1 Anaerocolumna sp. | reverse complement strand
GATGAAAGATAAACTTAAGTTAGAATTAAATAAAAAAATGAAATAAATAAAATAGTGACATAAATAAAATAGTGAAATAAATTAGAATAATGATATAAATTTATATAATGAAATAAATATAATAATGAAATGAAATAAAGTAATAAAATGAATTAAGTAATGCAATGAAATGAATTAAAGTTAAGAAATGAATTATGCAATGAAATGAATTAAAATAAAGAAATGATTTAAACAATAATAAATTTAAACAAATAAAATCATTTAATAAATATAATAAATAAAAAGGCTATTATAAGAATTATAAATCCCAATTCTTATAATAGCCTTTTTAGTGTCTAATCGTTATTATTCTTCTTCGTTCGTTGAAACATTCCCTGAAATTCTTGAAAATACCATATCATATCCGTCATTACCATAGTTAAGAGAACGATTTACTCTACTGATAGTAGCAGTAGATGCCCCTGTCTTTTCAGCTATCTCTAAATATGTTTTATGTTCACGTAACATACGTGCAACTTCAAAACGTTGTGATAGTGACAAGAGTTCATTTACTGTACAAATATCTTCAAAGAAGGTATAACATTCTTCCGAGTCTTTTAAACTTAAGATAGCTTCAAACAAATGATCCACGGCAGAGGTTCTAATATTTTTGCTCATATTCCATCTCCTGATAATCTGTAGTTAAATAGTTGTATCTGTGTAGTATCCATACATTATATTTTAACACGATAAAGTCGTAAAGTAAAGTTATTTTTTCGAATAAAGGTGATTCATGTAAAAAGTTTTATTTTAAAATAAATACCTTTACAAAAATGTAAAAAACTAGTATAATCAATTTAGTTTAGTAAAAAGTAAAATTGTTTAGGAAAATATAAAAGAAAATATACTTATTAAATCTTAGGGGATTAAATAATGGGTAAAAAAAAGAATTCACGTAAGGTTATATTAATTAGTTGTATATGTTTCATTATTTGTTCAGGTCTGATAGGTTATAGCAATATTTTAAATAAAAATAAGGAGAAAACAATGAATACAAATGCAAGTTATCATGACGATAACAATAAGAACAACGGTACAGTAGTTGATTCGAATGTTGGTAGTAATAACAATACTACTAATGATGGTCTGCAGTTAAGTCAATACACTTTGAATGTGGATACCAAAGAAAAAGGTGTTGACATTAGTAATATGATGTATGGACTATTTTTTGAAGATATTAATTTTGCTGCTGATGGTGGACTTTATGCTGAGATGGTGAAAAATAGGTCCTTCGAATACACAGACGAACTAGCAAATAACGGACCACTACATGGGTATACGAAGTATGGTAATTGCAACTTAGAAGTTTTAAATACAGATGGTTTAAATAATAATAATCCAAACTATTTACATATAACGAATCAATCAGGAGAATTAGCTGGATTTACTAACGGGGGATTTTTAGAAGGTATGACTCTAACAGAAGGTGCGACTTATCGTTTTTCTGTATATCTAAGAAGTCCAAATTATCATGATGATATTATCTTAAAATTATTAGATAAAGCAGACAAGGAGATTGCATCAGGTACCATATCTGACATTACTAATGAATGGACGAAATATACGGTTGAGTTACAAGCAAGCGAATCTGCTTTTAGTAGTAAATTATTAGTTGTAATGAAAACGAACGGAAATCTTGATGTAGACATGGTTTCACTTTTCCCTACTCACACTTATAAGAATCGTGATAATGGCCTTCGTGCTGATTTAGTACAAATGTTAGCAGAGTTAAACCCAAGTTTTATTCGTTTCCCTGGTGGATGTATTGTGGAAGGTGATCCACTTTCTACTGCATATCGATGGAAAGATACCATTGGTGATGTGGCAGAGAGAAAGCAAAATACAAATCTTTGGATAGGAACGAAAGAACATCCTTACTATCAAAGTTATGGTTTGGGATTTTATGAGTACTTTTTACTTTGTGAAGATTTAAATGCAGAACCTGTTCCAGTAGTGAATGCAGGTCTTTCCTGTCAGGCACGGTCAAATGGTAAAACTGGTGTGTTATGCTCTGATGATGAACTAGAAATATATATACAAGATGCTCTCGATTTAATCGAGTTTTGTAATGGTGATATTACATCAAAATGGGGTGCTATACGTGCAAGTATGGGACACCCAGAACCATTTGAACTAAAGTATTTGGCAATCGGAAATGAAAATTGGGATGCTGTATATTTTAAGCGCTATTCTAAGTTTATTGAACCAATTCGTACAAAATATCCAGATATAAAATTAATTACAACATCAGGTCCAGTTTCAGAAGGAAATCTTAATAACATTGCATGGAACACTATTGCGGCTCATAAGAATGATGAATACAAGTTTGCAGACATCATTGATGAACATTATTACAATTCAGCTGACTGGTTTTTAAGTAATACTACTCGTTATGATTCCTATGAAAGAAATTATGTGGATGTCTTTTTAGGTGAGTATGCAGCGAAAGCAAATACATTATATGCTGCAGTAGCAGAAGCTGCATATATGACCGGTTTAGAACGTAATGCAGATGTAGTAAAAATGGCTTCTTATGCACCGCTATTTGGTAATCTCTTATCAAGACAATGGTCTCCTGATATGATCTATTTTAATAATACAAAAGCATTTGGTTCCATTAATTACTATGTACAAAAGATGTTTTCAAACAACCTAGGAACTTATACTCTAAGGTCAGATCTTGATATCATAAAAGGGAATACGCTATCTACTTTATCAGGAAAAATTGGGTTAGGAACTTGGAGTACATCAGCTGTTTTTGATGATATAAAGGTTGTAGATAATATTACGGGTCAAACATTGTACGAAAGTGATTTTACTGACATTACTGGTTGGAAGAAATCTTCACAAGGTGATTGGGACCTAATAGATGATAATGGGAATTCTGTATATGGTCAGTCGAATACAGCGTATCCAACCAATGGATCCATTATGGGATGTGCCTCTTATATTGGCGAAAATAATTGGTCGAATTATACTTACACATTACGTGCAAAGAAATTAGCTGGAGCAGAAGGATTTTTAATACCATTTGCAGTACAAGATAGCGAAAACTTTTATCATTGGAATTTGGGTGGATGGGGTAATACCCAGACTTGCATTGAACAAGCAAGTGGTGGAAGTAAGTCAATTGTAAGTGATACGGCAAATCTACAGATTAAAACAAATCAATGGTACAATATAAAAATAGTAGTGAATCCAGATAAAATTGAATGCTATCTGGAAGATAAATTAATACATACAGTTGAAAAACAACAAGTATATCCAATATATCAGACCGTAAGTAAAGATGAAGAAACAAAAGATATTATTATAAAGATTGTGAATGCTGGTGACAAAGCTTCTGTTACAATAAATCTTAATCAGGCGGAGAATTTATCGAATTGGGGAACTTTACAGATATTGACTGGTAATAAGAAGTCTATAGAGAATACCGTCTTAAAACAAGATAATGTAATACCAATTAATTATAACATAGAAGTTAGTAATAATTTCAGTTATGAAGCACCTTCCTATTCTGTATCAATTATTCGAATACCTACAACGGAATAAGTTGAATACAGTAAACTTTTAAAATCACTTTTTATAATATATTAGGGTGATGTTGCACTACGATGCAACATCACCCTTTATTCATTTTTTACTTTTTTATAAACTTCGGTATTTATACCAGCTTCATTAAGGGCTTTTTCAGTTGCCACTATTACAGCGTTACTTGTGATTGTAGCGCCGGAAACTGCATCTACTGATAGGCTTTGTTTTGCAACAATTTCTCTTGCAATGCTAGATGCTGCGTTTAAACCAATATCAGTATTTTCTTTTGAAGCATCAACTTTTAATGAACCTATATTTCCTTCTGGTGTTATTCTTATTTCAACGGTAATATCACTACTATATCCGACAGCAATAGATGTATATTTTTTACCAATCTCGTCATTTTCATCTTTCTTCAGACAACCACAAAAAAGAATACTAATAATTGATAATAGTGCAAATGATAGTAATAAATTTTTATATCGTTTCAAAGTGATTACCTCCTTAATGTTCGAATTAAAAATCTATTATTATTATGGTTCTTTTATTTTTTTTAAAGCATAATTAAAAACAGTATTTTATTACAAGTTTTCAAATTTTTAAAAACTTTAGATATAAATTATAAAAAATATATTAAATTATTGGATAAAAAAGTAATCATATTGACAAAGCAATTTGAACGGTATACTGTATAATATACAGTATACCGTTCTGTTTTAAATTTTAATAGGAGAAATACTTATGAGTGAAAAAGATACAGCAAAGCAGCGTTTAGTTGATGTGACAACTGAACTAATATGTCAAGGGAAAAAACCACATGAAATTACTGTTGCAGATATTACAGAAAAAGCTGGCGTAGGTAATGGTATGGTAAATTACCATTTTCAAAGTAAAGATAATTTAATTAGGACCGCAGTAAAAAGAGTAATGGAATGCGCAAAGACTCATTTATCTGAAAAATTATTGAAATACAAAGATGCTCCAGCAGCAGATCAATTATCGATAATACTAAGAGAAACCACCAAGCATTTTGCAAAGAACCCTGAAATATGTAAAATTGCGATACTAGATAATATAGAGAATGAACAGGAATCACTTCACATATTAAGTGATGTAAAAGAGTATAAACAATGCATAAATGATATTTTTGGTGAAAATTTATGTAAAGTTTGGATTGCAAACAGTATTATTGCTGGGTTTTTAAATTATAGTTTTCTAAAAGCAGAATTGTTAAAAAAAGAAACGAATTTTGATTTTTATGATGAATTACAAAGAAATGAAATGATCGATAAAGTGATAAAAAACTTTTTTTTGAACTCCGAAAAGAAATAAGCTGAAAGAAAGTAAAAAATATAAAAATAGGTAAAAGCGAAACATTACCTAAATATAAAAGTTAATTATAAGGAGATGTGTAAATGACGAATTCCCAATTGTACAGTACTATTTTTAAAAGAAAATCCATAAGAAAATATGACTTAACACCACTTGATACAAAAACTTTAGCAGAAATAAAGGAATATTCCAAGCATTTGACACCTGTTAATAAGGATATAAAATATCAATTATCTTTTTTAAATGCAGATGATGTTAAAAATTTATTTCCGATTAAAGCACCTCACTATGTATGTATACACTCTGAGAAAAAAGATGGTTATTTATTAAATGCAGGATTTCTATTACAACAAATGGATTTATATTTTTCTGTTAATAACTTAGGCAGTTGTTGGCTTGGAATGGCGAAACCAACAAAGGAAATTCCGGATGTGAATAATATGGAATTTGTTATTATGATAGCATTTGGAAGGACACCAGAGAACGTTCATAGGTCTAGTGTGTCTGAATTTAAGAGAAAGAGTTTAGCAGATATTACAAATGTTACAGGAATGGATGACATCCTCGAAACAATTCGTATTGCACCTTCCGCAACGAATTCACAACCATGGTATATTTGTGGTTCTGCAGAAGAATTGATAGTATGTAGAGAAAGTTTAAATTTTATAAAAGCACCGATTTTAGGTAAAAACAATCAAATTGATATTGGTATTGCATTATATCATTTGTATTTAGCACTTGATCACAATAATAAAAAGGTAGCCTTTGATTTACAAAAGCAACCAGCTCCAAAGGGTTACGAGTTTATGATAAAAGTGAAAGTTAATTAGGAGGGTAATAAATGAACATCAGAGTAAATCAAAAAAATGGTGAAAATTTATCAATATTAGGTTTTGGTTGTATGAGATTTCCTACAAAAGGTGGTGGCATTGATGAACCAAGAGCAATAGCCATGATTCATGATGCTATAGCAAATGGAGTGAACTATTTTGATACTGCTTATATCTATCATGGTGGTAAAAGTGAATCCTTGTTAGGTCAGGCTTTGCTTGGTGGATATCGCGAAAAAGTAAAAATAGCTACAAAGTTACCACCATTTATGGTTAAAACACTTGACAATGCAAAAAAAATATTTGCTACACAATTACAAAGATTACAAACAGGTTATATCGATTATTACCTTTTACATATGTTAACAGATAAAGCTGGTTTCGATCGCCTTTCTTCGATAGGCGTGTTGGAGTGGCTAGAGGGATTAAAGCAAATTGGTACTGTAAAAAACATCGGTTTTTCCTTTCATGGCAGTAGAGCAGATTTTGAAGCTATCGTAAAAGCATATCCATGGGATTTTTGTCAGATTCAATATAATTACATGGATGAGAATAATCAAGCAACGAAATCTGGCTTACAGTTAGCTCATTCGCTTGGTATTCCAGTTATTGTAATGGAGCCATTACGTGGTGGCAAGTTAGTGAATAATTTACCAACAGAGGTAATAAAAACATTTAAAAGTTATGATACAAATCGTTCTCCAGCGGAATGGGCCTTAAGATGGGTTTGGAATCATCCAGAAGTAAATGTATTATTATCAGGTATGAGTAATGAAGAACAAGTTGCTGATAATATTCGAATTGCATCCGATGTGGTTGCAAAATCCTTTACCCAAAGAGAATTAGAAGTATTTGACCATGTAAAAAAAGTAATGATTGAGAGAACAAAAGTACCATGTACAGGTTGTGCATATTGTATGCCATGTCCAGCTGGAGTTGATATACCAGGATGTTTCTCAAGTTTAAATGATAAATACTTATTAAAAGATAAATCAGCTAGATGGAAGTATATGCAAACACTTGGAGCATTATCAGTAAACCCAGCAAATGCATCCAGATGTAAGGAATGTGGAAAATGTGAAAGTCATTGCCCACAAAATATTGCAATTCGTAAAGAATTAAAAGTAGTAGTTAAGGAAATGGAAGGTATATTCTACAAACCAGTTGTTGGAGTTGCACGTAAAATATTAAGAATTAAGTAAACATTTTAACATTAAGATTATATTAAATTGCCACATTTACTTCTTAAGTCGGAATGATTCAATCAGTAACAATATATATTGATAAAAAACGACTAGGAGATGACGATATGGTTCTGTATTATGTTATAGGAGCAGTTGTCGGTGGAATTATATTACTTTACCTGATTATTTTTAATATATTAGGTTTAAGAGTAATTGATTCAGATGAAGTAGCTGTGGTTGAAAAATGGTGGAGTTTTAAAGGTTCCCTAAAAGATTCCATTATTGCATTACATGGGGAAGCAGGCTATTCACCAGACTTGTTACGTGGTGGTATACATTTTAAATCTGTTTTAATGTACAAAATCCATAAGTATCCTCTCATTACCATACCGCAAGGACAAATTGCGTACATATTTGCTAGAGATGGACTACCATTAGCACCAGTTCAAACATTAGGAAAAGTAGTACCAGAAGCAAATAATTTTCAGAATGTACGTGGATTTTTACAAAATGGTGGGCAAAGAGGACCACAAAGAGGAATACTAAGAGAAGGAACTTACGCTATTAACCTTGCGCAGTTTATTGTCGTTACACCAAATGATATAAAAGCTATTAATACTGGTTCAAAACTAGAACGTGTTGAATTAGTAAGTATGCAGCAGACATTAGCATCTAGAACTGCATTTAGTCCAGTGGTAATTATGGGGAATGGCAAAGAAAGTTCAGACTTAATGGGCATTGTTACAGTACATGATGGTGTTCCGCTTGAACAAGGTGAGATTATTGCAGGTGATGTTGGGGAAGGGCATGCAAGTTTTCAAGATCCAGAGAAGTTTTTAGAATTAGGTGGTAGAAGAGGCAAGCAAATTCAAGTTTTGACAGATGGTACTTATTATATTAACCGTTTGTTTGCTACCGTTGAATACCGTGCAAAAACAGTTGTTCCAATTGGTTATGTTGGAGTTGTGGTTTCCTTCTTTGGAAAAGAAGGGGTAGATACCACAGGTGCAGATTATAAACATGGTGAATTAGTTGGTGTAGGTTGTAAAGGTGTATTAGAGAAACCATTAATGCCAGGTAAATATGCTTTTAATACCGATGCTGGAAAGGTTGTTTTAGTACCAACCACCAATATTATTTTAAAATGGAATAAGACTGAAACAGGCGACCACAAATATGATGAAAATCTTACAGAAGTGGATATTATCACAAAGGATGCTTTTGAACCTTCACTTCCTTTATCCGTAGTTATGCATATAGATTATAAACAGGCACCTTGGGTAATACAAAGATTTGGTGATATAAGCATGTTGGTAAATCAATCACTTGATCCATTGGTTAGTGCTTATTTTAAGGATGTAGCTCAAACGAAAACATTAATTGAATTAATACAAGAACGTAGTGAGATTCGTGAAAAAGCAGTAACGGAGATGCGTGAGAAATTTAGTAAATATAATTTACAGTTAGAAGAAGTCTTAATTGGTACACCAAAAACAAGTCATGCTGATTTACAAATTGAGAACATATTAACCCAATTACGAGAAAGACAAATTGCAGAAGAGAAAAAGATTACATACCAAAAACAACAATCTGCAGCTGAAAGTGAAAAATCTTTACGTGAGGCACAAGCCATTGCAGAACAGCAGAGTCTTCTTACTAAATCCAAAATACAGATTGACATTGAAGGTAACAATGGTGCTGCCCTGGCAAGTAAAGCAGAACAAGAAGCAAATCAGATTATTGCATTGGCAAAAGCACATTCAACAAGAATAGAATTAGAAGGTCAAGCGGAAGCTTCCAAAGAAACCAATGTAGGTTTAGCAAAAGCTCAAGCAATTGATGCTCAAGTTAAAGCTTATGGTGGAGCAGAGTACCGAGTAATTCAAGAAGTTGTGGATAAGTTATCAGATGCGATTAAGAATGCAAACGTGGATATTGTTCCAAAGACTGTAGTAAATATGGGATATGGTACTGAAACTGCGGAAGGAAATAATAATACTGTTATGGATACGCTTCTAAAGTTTATTACATTAGATAAACTTGGTGTATCTATTCAAAATGAAAATAAACAGCAACCGGAAATACAGACTGAAGATGAGAGATAACAGAGTTTAATTTAATATTTAATCAAGATTACAAATAGGTAATTATCCTAAGGGGATGTATTATAACCATGTTATTAATTTTACGCGGTTATATATTACATCTCCTTTTCCATTAAGTACCTATAAATTTTTACTCTTAGAAAGTCGAAATATATCACATATACAAGAAAAAAATTGAATAAAAGCAGGTGCGGTGATATAATTTGAATAATTTAGTAAATGGACGTGTGGTTAATTAACGTAAAATATTTACCAAAATTTGTTACATAGGAAAGGATGGAATTATGAAATCAATACGTCACCAGTTGACAACATTTACACTTTTTTTGGTGGTATTATCTTTTTTTATTTTGGCTATTTCAAATGGTTTATATCTGAATCTTACTTATCAAAAAGAATTAGAACAAAACAATGAATTACTAGCCAATACACTTGCCGATCAAGTAACTGCATTTATAGAGAAGGGGTATTCTATTACGGAGCAGATTACTTTCAACAATGATGTAAAAGGGTTTGTTCCAACATCGCAAGAGCAAGTATTATTAAATGTTATTGAAAAACATCCTTATTTTGATTTATTATACATTCAAGGTGCAGATGGTATGCAAACAGCTAGATCAAAAGGGGAATTAGGTGATCGTTCCAATCGATGGTGGTTTATAAAAGCAAAAGAGGAACAAAAGCCATTTGTTAGTAAATCTTATTTTTCATTAACTGGAAACGTACCAGTCACAACCATTGCTATGCCAATATATAATCAAAGTAATTCTTTTGTTGGTGTAATGGGAGCAGATATTAAATTGGACATGCTTCAAACAATCATTGAAAAATATGATGATGAAAGTAGATATGCATTTATTGTGGATGGTGAAGGGGTTGTAATTGCGCATCCAGATTCTACTCAAGTTTCCGAATTGTATAACTATAAAACGATGAAAAAGACTTTACTAAAAAAAGATGCAAGTGGAAATGCAGTTAAAGATGCAAACGGAAATGAAGTAACAGAAGAATTAGATATACAAATTCCATCCGAACTTAAAAATATAACTGAGAAAGCTTTAAATGGTGAAAGCGGATTTAGCACCTATAAAGATAACGATGGAGTTGATGTAATTAGTGCTTATCATGGAATTGAGTTACCAGGTAATTCAGACAAATGGGCTGTTATTACTGTAGAGAGTAAAAAAGATGCTATGGCTTTTATCACTAATACACAATACTTTGCATTAGGTATTGGAATTATCACTATTTTAATATCCATAATTTTGTCATCACTTTTATCCAAACGAATAGCAAATCCGATTAAAAAATCATCCAACTATTTGTCTAATATAGCACAAGGTGACTTCTTAGTGGAAATTGATCAAAAATTACTTACAAGAAAAGATGAAATAGGTATAATCTCTAACAGTATTCTAGAAATGAAAGAATCCCTAAAACATCTTGTTATGAGTATTAAAACGGAATCCAATAATATTGATAATGAAGTGGAAGATGCAATGAATGAAATGACGAAATTGAATGAGCATTTCGAAAGCGTTTCTGCAACAACACAAGAACTTGCAGCTAGTATGGAAGAAACTGCAGCATCATCCGAAGAAATGTCTACAACTTCTATACAAATAGAAAAAGCAGCCCAATCTATTGCAGAAAAGTCAACAGAGGGTGCCTTAGCAGCGAAAGAAATAAGTATACGTGCAGAACAAACCAAGATAACTATCAATGAAGCACAACAAAGAGCATTTGAAATATTTAATAATACAAAAGAAAAACTTGAAACAGCAATGGAAGAATCTAAAGTTGTTAATCAAATTAATGTATTATCAGAATCGATAATGCAAATAACAGAGCAGACAAATCTTTTAGCTTTAAATGCGGCAATTGAAGCAGCAAGAGCAGGAGAGGCAGGTCGAGGTTTTTCCGTAGTAGCAGATGAAATTAGATCATTAGCAGAACAATCTAAGAGTACTGTATTACAGATTCAAGATATAACATCAAAAGTTACGACTTCAGTTGGTCATTTAGCATCTAGCTCCAATAATTTATTAGAATTTGTATCTACCGATGTAAATAAGGATTATCACCAAATGCTTGAGGTTGCAGATAAATATAGTGAAGATGCCAAGTATGTAGATGATATGGTATCAGATTTTAGTGCTACAAGCGAAGAATTATTAGCATCCATAGAACAAGTTTTAACAGCCATTGACGGAGTTGCAAAAGCCGCAGATGAAAGTGCAATGGGTACAACAGATATTGCTTCTAGAATAACAGAAATGACTCATCAATGTGATGAAGTAATGATTCAAGTAATTGAAACTACAGCAAGTTCTGCAAAGCTCAAAGAAGAAATTGAGAAGTTTAAATTTGAATAGGTTAATATTGCTGATATAATTATAAAATGGTACAAGAAATATTTTTTCTTGTACCATTTTTATGAAATTAGTGATATACACCACTAGAAATAATCAATTTCGTATTATGGAAGTTTATTGCCAGCAGCACGATAAATTTCATACCATTCTTGTCTAGTTAATTCTACATTAGAAGCTTTACATATATCTTTTAATCGTTCAACGTTGGTTGTTCCAACGATTGGTTGAATTTTCGCAGGATGTCTTAATATCCAAGCAATTGCTATTGCGGTATTTGTGACACCTTTTGCGTTAGCAATTTCATTAATCTTTGCATTCAGCTCAGGAAATTTATCGTTATCTAAAAAGACTCCTTCAAAGAATCCATATTGGAATGGTGACCATGCTTGTATCGTAATATCATTTAAACGGCAATAATCAAGGATACTACCATCACGATTGATGGAAGGATCTATTTGCATATTCACATTCAACCCAGCATCAATCATTCCAGTGTTTGTAATACTTAGCTGAAGTTGATTAAAGATTAACTTTTGATTTACATAACGTTTTAAAAGTTCAATTTGCATAGGATTCTGGTTACTTACGCCAAAGTGACGTACTTTACCGCTTACATATAATTGATCAAATGCTTCTGCAACTTCTTCTGGTTCTACAAGAGTATCAGGTCTGTGGAGTAATAAAACGTCAATATAATCTGTATTTAATCTTTTTAAGCTACCATCTACAGATGCTAATATATGTTCTTTAGAAAAATCAAAAAATCCTTGACGGATACCGCATTTGGTTTGAATAATCATCTTTTCACGTACAGATGCATTCATGCCAATTGCTTTTGAGAATACTTCTTCTGCTTGACCTCCAGCATAAATATCAGCATGATCAAAGAAATTAATTCCTTCATCCAATGCAGTTTGAATGAAATGATTTGCGTCTTTTTCATTTAAACCTGCGATTCTCATACAACCTAGTGAGATTTCAGATACCTGTAAGGTACCATTTGATACATTAATTGATTTCATAATTATCCTCTTTTCTTTTTTCGTTTACATAGTTAACTGTATACGTAATTTGTTATTAAGACTTACAAGCACTTATAAATTATGCAAGTATAGTTTCGATTTCTTTTATAACTGACTCTGATAATACATAATCTGAAGCTTTTGCATTTTCAATAATTTGTGCGGGTTTACTTGCACCAACTAGTGCACTTGCAACTGATTTATGTCTTAAAATCCAAGCTAAGGCTAGTTGAGATGTAGAGATACCAAGATTCTCAGCGATTACACCTAATTTAGCAACTTTACCTAACATCTCGTCATTTATATATCTTCCAATCCAAGCATTTGATGTATTATCAGTGGCACGGCTTCCTTCTGGTAAATTCTTTGGATCTTTGTATTTACCAGTTAAAACACCTTGTGCAAGTGGGGAGAAAACAACTTGGCTGATACCATTTTTTTCAGATAGTGGTATGATTTCATGTTCTATATTACGATCTATCATATTATATAAAGGTTGATTTACTACGATACGATCGAGTAAATATTTATCTGCGATATTGATTGCTTCTTGGATTTGTGCTGCACTCCATTCACTAACACCAGCATATAATATTTTACCTTGACGAATAAGATCATCAATCGTTCTTAACGTTTCTTCTACTGGTGTTTCAGGATCATAGCGATGGCAATAATAGATGTCAACATAATCGACTCCAAGTCTTTTTAAACTTGCATTTGCTTGTTCAAATACATGTTTTCTGGATAAACCACGATCATTTGGACCTTCACCCATTGGCCAAAATACTTTAGTAGCTAATACATAAGATTCTCTTGGGTATTTTCTTAATACCTCTCCTACAATAACTTCCGCTGCACCTGATGCATAAACGTTAGCAGTATCAAAAAAATTAATTCCAAGGTCATAAGCAGTATCAATTATTTTTGTAGCTGTATCCTTTTCTGTTGAATTGCCGTAAGTAAGCCAGCTTCCAAGGCTGATTTCACTTACCTTTAATCCAGATTTACCTAGTCTTCTATATTTCATATGTGATTTCCTCCTATTTATTTATTAGAGTGAACATCCGAATAATTCACTGATTTAGTAGCAGATGGAGTAGAACATCAATTACCAGGAGCTACCTTATGTTGATTATATATCCTAGAGTTAACTCAAGGTCAAGGGTTTTTATATTATTTTTTCACTCTCTTATCTACATAATTCTCGCTCTATTTTATGTATTTTAATATATTAAAATACATGTTGTATTTAGAAGGGGCATTTGAATGAAAAATAATAGAAAGGTTGTTATAAGTCCACTTAGAAAGTCTATCGGAACTTGTAACAACCTAAATATGCAATAACTTATGATACCAATCCTAATTTAATTTTCCACATTAAAACTCGTTTTACAGATTCGTTGATACGTTCTTCTGATATGGTATTATTATTAACTGCATCGATAACGGCAGGTATTTGTATATCAAAATTTGAAGCAATTATTAAGTCATTTCCAGCTTCAATGGCCAATACTGCTGCTTCTTCATCATTGGTATATTCTTTGATTGCATCCATACTTAAATCATCTGTCATAATAATACCTTCATATTTAAATTCCTTACGTAGTATGTCATGAACAGCTGATGACAAGGATGCTGGTAAGGAATCATCCATGGATTTTACAATGTTATGAGACACAAGGATACTACCTGCACCAGCCTTTATTCCTTCTTCAAAGGGGATAAAATCACTATTTAAAAATGTTTCGTAGCTTCGTTCGTCTATCGCAATACCAGTGTGTGTATCTACATTGTTGCCATATCCAGGGAAATGTTTTAAGGTGCATCCAATACCATCTGCATTCATTTCAGTAACAACCGTATTCACGTATTTTGCAGTTTCAACTGCATCTTTTCCGAAGGAGCGATTATATATAAAATCATTTGGGTTTGTTGAAACATCACAAACTGGTGCCAGATTCACATTAATTCCTAAACTTTTTAAAAGAATTGCTTTTTCTTTTGTATCACTTTTTACTAAATCAAATCCACCTTCCTGAAACAATGATTGAGGTGAGTGAAAAGGAACAGCTCTAAATTCTTTGTACTTACTTATTCGATTCACAGTGCCACCTTCTTCATCCACACCAATTAGCAGAGGAATGTGAGAGGCAGTTTGATAACTTGAAATCTGAAGTTTTATATCTTCTTTTCCTTTGTCTTTAAAATCATCACCAAATAAGATATAACCACCTAAATAATATTTATTAATATCTTCAATTGCGCTTTCCTCTCTTAGACGTACAAAAAATAATTGACCAATCTTTTCTTCCAGTGTCATTCCTTCTAGAATTTCCAAGGCTTTTGTTTCAGCACTTGTTTCAGATGGATCAATAGCAGGTACTGTACTTATCTCGTCACTACTAGTAGGAGCCTGGCTTACAGCATCCGTAACGGTTGGAGATTGAGTCTCAGTTGGTGTGGCACTTGGGGTTGGTGATTGAGTTAGAGATGGTGTGACAATAGGAGGTGGTGTTGAGTCAGTATTCGTTTTACTACAACCTGTTAATAGTATAGCTGTTATTAATATTAAATTTATTATATTTTTGCTTTTCATCTTATTTCTCCAATCTCTTATAACACTTAAACATTTTACTTTGTTGATAAAGAGCATTATACATTTCTTAGTTGTCTTAATCAATCAAGATTTATTAATTATTGTATTTATTATCTGTATTAATACAATTTTAAAATATAGAATCATCAAAATACAAAAGTTAATTGTAAAAGGATATTTTAAATACTTGTATGGTCAATATGGTAATATATTACAAGTAATGCTATAATTAATGATTATAAACTACTATGGGGGACCAAAAATGCTAAAGGTATTTTTAGTGGAAGATGAAATCGTTGTTCGTGAGGGTATTAAGAATACAATAAATTGGAGTGAGCATGGATTTATATTTTGTGGTGAAGCAAGTGATGGTGAACTAGCATATCCATTGATTCAAAAACTAAAGCCAGATATTGTAATTACGGATATACGAATGCCGTTTATGGATGGGTTGGAACTAAGCAGGTTATTAAAAAAAGAGTTACCATGGATTCGGATTATTATACTAAGTGGATACGGGGAATTTGAGTATGCAAAAGAAGCAATTAATATAGGGATAACAGAATATCTATTAAAACCAATCAGTGGTGCAGATTTAATAAAGTCTTTATTAATAGTAAGAGATAATATTAATAAAGAAAAAGAAGAGAAGGCGAATCTAGAAAAATTCAAACGTGAGATGAAAGAGTATGAAATAGATGAGAAGAGAAGGCTATTTAATGAAATGGTCAGTAATTCACATCCACTATCCTATATTTTAGAAAAAGGGAAAGAACTTAATCTAGAGTTATCTGCTATTTACTATAATATTATGTTATTTCGAATTAATATGAATACTCTGTCGAAAGAAATAATACTTTCCCTGCAACAGCAGCTAGATAGTATGTTTGATGATAAAAGGGATGTGATACGATTTGATTATTCCATTGAGGGGATAGCGTTATTGTTAAAGGCTAGTTCCAAAGATGAAATTTTGGATATCCAAAATAAGTATATTAATCAGATAAAGCAAATATTAGCACCATATGATACGGTATCTTATTTTGGTGGGATTGGTATGCCTGTGAATCGATTAGGTGAACTACCTAATTCTTTTCATGAAGCGAGCAGGGCTTTTGCATATCGATACATTTGGGATTGTAATGAAATATTAGATTATGTAGTAATCGCTGATGAATCTGCACTTACGATGGAATCCATAAATTTTGAGAAAGTGAATACAGTTCAACTAGATAAAAATAAAGTTGAAAACTTCTTAAAAAGCGGTGAGAAAGAAGATATTAATTATTTTGTTGAAGAGTATCTTAAAAGTTTTAGTTATGATGGTAGAAACTCAATATTATACAGGCAGTACATTTTAATGGATATGTATTTTGTAGTTTCTGGTTTTATGGAAGAGTTAGGATATGGTGTTGGTGTGATTGAAGAACCATTTAAAGATTATATTCAAATGAATGTACAAATATCAACCTTTGAGAATTCGAAGAAATATATAGAAAAGATATTTCACCAAGCCATTGCTTTACGTGATGAAATTGCTACAAAACATTATAATGCCATTATTAATAAAGCAAAGGAGTACATAAAAGAGAATTATACAAGCGAAGAAATCTCTCTTAATCAAGTGGCTCAAAGCGTTTATATAAGTCCAAGTCATTTTAGCGCATTATTTAGTCAAAAAACAGGACAAACCTTTGTAAAATATCTTACGGATCTAAGGATGAATAAGGCAAAAGAATTATTAAAATGTACGGATATGCGAACCTCTGATATTGGTTATATGATTGGATATCGAGATCCACATTATTTTTCATACATATTTAAAAAGACTCAAAACGTAACACCGAAACAATATCGCTTAAACAATCGATCGGAAGGTGAGCGTAAGTGAAAAAGTTTATTCATAATATAGTTAATAACTTAAAACTAAATGTAAAAATAAGAATGTACTTTGCAGGAATAATTTTGCAATTTTGTATTGTTTTTATTATGTTATTTACCAATATGCTTAAGTATAACAGAGAATACAATCAAATCGTTGAAAGTGCCACAACAGCTAGTAGTTTTAGTATTGATTTTAAAAGTGATTTTGATTATAAAATGTATCGTATTATTATTGGTAGTGAACCATTTACAGAAGCAGACCCCTATGGAGATATACGCGATGCAGAGTTAATTGCGGTTGGATTAAAAAATGCAGCACGTACATCAAGTAATAAAGATAGGGCGCATGGAATTCAAAAATATCTTAATAATCTATGGAAACATGTTAGTAAAATTGAAACTAACCTAAAAGAGACAGGTCATTACGATGAGAATATATCTATATTAGATAACGATATTAGAGTATTAACCTCATTAATTCAAGATTCTATTCTAGAATATATTTATTATGATACTCTAGAAATGGAGAATGTAAGGGCTGAGATGGAAGAGCAAACAGTTAGAACCATGGAATTAAGTGTTATATTGTTATTTGTAATGGTAGGCGGAGCTTTATTCTTCTCTGTAATCATTTCAAATAGTATCAGTAATCCCATTAAAAAATTAAGTGATATCACAAATCAAGTAGCAAAAGGCGATCTTTTAGTACGCTCCGATATACAAAGTGGAGCAGAGGTAAAAATATTAAGTGATTCATTAAATATTATGATTGAAAAGTTAAGTAATCTAATCGAGACGGTAAAAATAGAACAAACCAACCTAAGAGAAGCCGAATTAAAATTACTTCAAGCACAGATTAACCCACATTTTTTATATAATACACTAGACACGATTATATGGCTTGCAGAATCTGATAAAAAAAGTGAAGTTGTAGAAATGGTTGGATCTTTATCTCATTATTTTAGGACGTCTCTTAGCAAAGGGAATGATATGATTGCCCTTGCAGATGAAGAATTACATGTAAGAAGTTATTTACAGATACAACAATTTCGTTATAAAGATATATTAGATTATGAAATCAATATACCTGGTGACATAAAAAATTGTCTCGTTCCTAAAATAACCTTACAACCATTAGTAGAAAATGCACTTTATCATGGTATTAAAAATAAGCGTGGTAAAGGAAAAATTACGATCACGGGTAGGGAAGAAGGAGAATTCATTGTTCTTACGGTAACCGACAACGGATTAGGAATGTTACCAGAACGGCTTTATCAAGTAGTAAATGGGCTTAAAAAAATAGATGATAAGAAAGAGAAAGATTTTTATGGGTTATATAATGTGAATGAAAGAATTGAATTATATTATGGCTCTAATTTTGGACTTAAGATAAGAAGTTTATATCAAGAAGGTACTGAAGTGGATGTTTGTATTCCACTTAGTTGTTGATACATAAAAAAATTAACTTTTTTCCTAAAAAAACTAACTTTTATTTTTATCTAGTAAAAAATCATAATATTATCTAAAGATATTAAATTGTATTAATTATCCAAATTTGTAAAAATAGAACTGTAGTAGTTGAATTACGAAACAATATAGTTATATATTAAATTGAATCTTGTAAGTTAGGTAACTGAGACTATAAAATTCGTTAATTATATACTATAAAATAACAATATCGTTTCGTAATTAAAAATCTAATTCATATCAATGGGGGATGTTCCCAAAAATTAGGAGGAAAGAAGAATGAAAAAGTTATTATCAGTATTATTAGCTTGCATAATGGTGTTTTCTCTAGCTAGTTGTAATTCATCATCAAAAGAAACTACAGCAGATAAAAAAGATGGTGATCTTATTGTAGTAGGTTATGCTCAAGTAGGTGCAGAATCCGATTGGCGTACTGCAAACACAGTTTCATTTCAGTCTACTTTTGTTGAAGAAAATGGCTACAAATTAATCTTTGATGATGCACAACAAAAACAAGAAAATCAAATTAAAGCAATCCGTAACTTCATTCAACAAGATGTTGATTACATTGTTTTAGCACCAGTTGTTGAAACAGGTTGGGAAACAGTTCTTGGTGAAGCAAAAGAAGCCGGTATTCCAGTAATCCTTTCAGACAGAATGATAGAGGTATCCGATGATTCCTTATATACTTGCTGGGTTGGTGGTAACTTCAAAAAAGAAGGTGAAGATGCTGTTGCTTGGTTAGCCGAATACTTAGAAAAAGAAGGAAGAGCTGATGAAGATATTAATATCGTAACACTTCAAGGTACCATTGGATCATCAGCACAAGTTGGTCGTACGGATGGTGTAGATGGTAAACTCTCAGAACATCCAAAATGGCATATGCTTGATAAACAAACAGGAGAATTTACACAATCAAAAGGTCAAGAAGTTATGGAATCCTTCTTAAAATCTTATGATGATATTGATGTTGTAATTGCTGAAAACGATAACATGGCATTTGGTGCAATCGATGCAATCAAAGCTGCTGGTAAAGATCCAGGTAAAGATATTATAATCGTATCCTTTGACGCTGTAAAAGCTGCTTTTGAATCTATGATCGCTGGTGATATGAATGTATCAGTAGAATGTAATCCATTACATGGACCACGTGTTGCTGAAATAATCCAAAAACTTGAAAAAGGTGAAAAGGTTGATAAGATTCAATATGTAGATGAAGGTGTATTCCCAGCTGATACAGCAGCTGATCTTATTGATACTCGTAAATATTAATCAAAGTAGTACCACTTAAAATAAGATAAAGTGGGGCTATTGCAAATTTCTCCTATGAATGAGATTCATGCAAAATAATACTCGGAGTGACAAATATGTCCTTTGGATATCTGCCCGAAGAATCTTATCAAAGAGTATTTGTAATAGCCCATTTTATTTGTTAATAGACAACGTATTTGATGAAGGAGGTATTTAGCGAGTGATTGAGAAAAATAAAATAATACTTACTATGAAAAACATAAATAAAAACTTTCCTGGTGTTGTGGCACTTTCAAATGTTGATTTTACATTAAGAGCAGGCGAGATTCATGCTTTAATGGGAGAAAATGGAGCAGGTAAATCGACATTAATAAAGGTATTAACCGGTGTTGAAGAATTTGAATCAGGTGAAATTAAAATTGTTGGAATAGAACACCCGATTATTAATAAATCACCCAAGGAAGCACAAGAGAATGGAATCAGTACTGTTTATCAAGAAGTAAATCTATGCCCAAATCTATCTGTAGCTGAAAATATGTTTATCGGTAGAGAACCGAAAAAAGCAGGTAGAATTGACTGGAAATTAATTAATAAAAAAGCAAAAGAAATATTGGAAAACTTAAATATAAAATTAGATGTAACAAAACCCTTAGAAAATTATTCTGTTGCAATTCAACAAATGGTTGCCATTGCAAGAGCTGTAGACATATCTGCGAAAGTCTTAATTTTAGATGAACCAACATCTAGTTTGGATGAATCTGAAGTAGAGAAATTATTTTCAGTCATGAGAAAGTTAAAAAATGATGGACTTGGTATTATTTTTGTAACTCATTTTTTAGAGCAAGTATATGAAATTAGCGATAAAATTACTGTTTTACGTAATGGAACGTTAGTTGGGGAATATGAAACCGCGAATCTTCCTAGAGTTCAATTGGTTGCTAAGATGTTAGGTAAGGATTTTGATGATTTAGCATCTATTAAAAATCAAGAAACAACAGTATTAAATAAAGAAAACCTTGAACCAATTATTGAAGCAAATGAGTTAGGGCATTATGGTACAATTAAACCATTTAATTTAACTATACATAAAGGAGAAGTAATTGGGTTATCAGGGCTTTTAGGTTCAGGACGTTCTGAACTTGCAAGAGCTATCTATGGTGTTGATAAACCAGATGCAGGACATTTATTAGTAAAAGGTAAAAAACTTCTTATAAATGCACCAATTGATGCAATGAAAGAGGGGATGGCATATCTTCCAGAAAATCGTATTGCTGAAGGTATTATTTCCGATCTGTCTGTAAGAGAAAATATTATTATAGCATTACAAGCAAAAAAAGGTATGTTTAGATTGCTTAGTAAAAAAGAACAAGAAGAGTTTACAGATAAATATATTGATATATTAAAAATTAAAACTGCTGATCGTGAAGTACCAATCAAACAATTAAGTGGCGGTAACCAACAAAAAGTAATTTTAGGAAGATGGTTATTAACCAATCCTGATTTTATGATTTTAGATGAACCGACACGTGGTATAGACGTGGGAACAAAAACAGAGATACAAAAGTTAGTAATTCAGCTTGCAAGGGAAGGTAAATCTGTTATGTTCATATCATCTGAAATTGAAGAAATGATTCGTACCTGCAGCAGGATGGTCATTTTAAGGGATGGTTCAAAAGTTGGTGAATTAAATGAGAGTAATTTAACACAGGATGAAATTATGAAGGCAATAGCTGGCGGTAATAATGCGGGAGGTGAAAAAGGTGAGTAAAGGAAATAAATCTCAAAATAATAAAAAGTATTACAAGAACACTCCTAATACGAAATCTGTAGTAGACACGAATACGAAATCGTTTAATACTGCTATTAAAAAAATAACCGGATTTCGCTTATTTTTACCCCTTATTTGCCTTGCAATTGTACTTGTCATTAATTTAATAAAGACACCTTCCTTTTTTGAAATTACAATAAAAAATGGGGTATTATACGGATATATTATTGATATTATAAATCGTTCCAGTGAGTTAATTATATTAGCAGTAGGTATGACTCTTGTGGTTGCAGCTTCAGGTGGTACGGATATCTCGGTAGGTGCCGTAAGTGCATTATCTGGTGCAGTATGTGTTTATGCGTTAGTTGGTGGTAGCAGTAGTGATACTTACCGTATTCCTTATGTTGTAGCACTTTTTTTAGCTGCATTGGTAGGTTTAGCGTGTGGTGCTTGGAATGGGTTCTTGGTAGCTAAATTAAAGATTCAACCTATGGTTGCAACTCTGATTTTATTTACCGCAGGAAGGGGTATTGCACAGGTATTGACAAGGGGATTTATTCTTTATGTTAGAAAGGAACAATTTAAATTCTTAGGAAATTCCATACCAGGAGTACCATTACCAACACCAATATTTGTAGCAATTGCCGTGGTTTTAATAACTTCTTTTGTACTCAAAAAGACAGCAGTTGGCTTGTATATTCAAACTGTTGGAATTAATTCCAAAGCGGCTAGATTAGTGGGACTTAATTCTAGCAGGATAAAATTCTTAGTATATGCATTTTGTGGTTTATGTGCAGGAATTACAGGTATGATTATTACATCTAGAGTATATTCTATCGATGCGAATAATGCTGGTTTAAATATAGAGCTCGATGCGATTTTAGCAGTTGCAATTGGTGGGAATAGCTTAGGTGGAGGTAAATTTTCATTATTAGGTAGTGTAATTGGTGCTATCACCATTCAAGCATTAACAACTTCCCTTTATGCAATGAAAGTTACGGCAGACCAGTTACCAGTTTATAAAGCAGTTGTAGTTGTTATTATTGTAGCCTTACAGTCACCAGAACTTAAGAGAATGTTAAAGAACCTTAAGAATAAGGCAATTGCTAGAAATACTGGAAAGAAGGTGGCGTAATGGTAAATAAAATAAGAGATAAATTCGGAGCAAATACATTTTTACTATTTATCACAATCGTTTTATTTATAATTATGTATATTGCAGGTATGATCATATTCCGTGAAAAGAATTTTGGTAGACTTCAAGTATTTTTAAATTTATTTATCAGCAATGCAGGATTAATTGTTGCATCGGTTGGTATGACTACTGTTCTTATTACTGGCGGTATTGATATTTCAATCGGTTCTGTCGTAGCAATGACTTGTATGTTACTTGCCTGGATGATGGAAAAACAAGGAATGGGTGCAATACCGTCTATTATATTAGTTTTACTTATTGGTATCTTATTTGGTTTAGTACAGGGCTTTTTAATTGCTTATTTAAAAATTCAACCCTTTATTGTAACCTTAGCAGGCATGTTTTTTGCAAGAGGTATGACCGCAATTATCAGTACTGAGATGATAACTATAAAAAATAAAACATTTCTTGCTATGGCGAATGCTAAAATTTATTTACCATTTGGTGGAACAGTGAATCGAAAAGGTATATTAGTAAAACCTTATATTTACCCTAGTGTAATTATAGCCTTGGTTGTTTTAATTCTAATATTCTTACTATTAAAGTATCTTAAGTTTGGTCGATCTATTTATGCTGTTGGTGGTAATGAACAATCTTCATTATTAATGGGATTAAATGTGAGAAAGACAAAATTGAAAGTATATATTATGAATGGTTTTTTAGCTGCTTTAGCAGGATTTGTTTTTTGCTTAAATACCAGTGGTGGCTTTGTGGAACAAGCAAAGGGTTTTGAGATGGAAGCAATTGCAGCATCGGTTATTGGTGGTACCTTATTAACTGGTGGTGTTGGTAATGTAATCGGAAGTTTATTTGGTGTTTTAATAAAAGGAACTATAGAAACGTTTATTACATTTCAAGGAACACTTTCTTCTTGGTGGACTAAGATTGTTATAGCAGCTTTACTTTGTTTCTTTATCGTGTTACAAAGTATTTTTGTAGGTGCAAAATTAAAGAAAAAAATAAGTAAATAAAAAAATTTGAAAAGAGAACACTAATCCATGGAGGTGAATCTATGGATCAAAATGTAGAATTTTTAAATTATATTTATCAAAACACAAAGATGGGTATAGACACCATTAGCCAGTTATTAGATATTGTAGATGATGCAGATTATAAGAATATACTTCAGTCCCAATACA
Organism: Anaerocolumna sp.; assembly: GCA_029239975.1. GTDB lineage: Bacteria > Bacillota > Clostridia > Lachnospirales > Lachnospiraceae > Anaerocolumna. Next base: position 14,512 of record JARBTX010000036.1, on the reverse strand, counting down.
ATGAATATAAAATGATATTCGATAAGGCTGACGAAATGCTGCAATCATTAAACAAAGAAGGTAAAGATAATAGTATTTTTCAAAAAATATCTTCTTACTTTATGATTAATACCAAAACTGCTATGGATAATAGTCCATCCCATATCTCGGAGATGTTGATACAAGGTAGTACAATGGGTATTATTGATATAACCAAAAAGATAAATGAATATCCAAATGCAGATCCTGAGATAATTGACTTAGCAAAGAAATTACTAGCATTTGAGCAAAATAATGTAGAACAATGTAAATTATGTCTTAAATAAAATAAAAAGTGGCTGGTTAATAACAGCCACTTTTTATTTTTTAAGTTTTTATTACAATTCTTAATCTTTATATTTTACTTGATACTAGAGTGTATTTATTATATAGTATTATTGATAGGGTTAAGTAATAATAATTAAAATGAATTACAAAAGATTACATGGGACAAACCTTAGTTTTAACTATTGGGCCTAATCAATGCTATCCCAACTATTAACTAGAGGTGATATAGAATGAAAAAGATTTATATTATTTTATCACAAAGTGGAACGTTATTTTCCAAAGCAATAAGGTGTTATACAAAGGATCCTTATAATCACGCTTCTATAGCTTTTGATGGAAATTTAAATGTAATGTATTCCTTCGGGCGTAAAAAGAGATATAATATGTTAAACAATGGTTTTATTGAAGAAAATTTGAGTCACGGTTTATATTCGTTTTTTCCAAATGCACGTTGTTGTATTTTTGAAGTTCCAGTAACGGATGAAGAGTACGATGCAATGTATCAGGTATTATCTCATTTTTGCTATCATGCAGAGAATTATCGATATAATTTTATGGGTGTAGTAACATACGCTTTTGGGAAAGGGTTAAAACGAAAAGATCATTATTTTTGCTCTCAATTTGTTTCACAATTAATGGGAGAGGTAGAATCTTGGAATTATATACCAGAACTAACAAAACCGATGGATTTCTATTATATAAAAAATAAAAGAATCATATTTGAAGGTACGATTAAAGAATTTAACGAATTACAATACGATATTATTACCTAATAGTCTCTTACGTAAAGAAAGCAATTCTAATTCAAAGTATAAAAAGCTCTTTGTTCGCTTTATCAGCTTACATACTATTCATCATATCTTATCTATAATCGAATCGAATAAAATAATTATTTTAAAACTAAGACTTCTACAAAATCATTATTATAGATTTTGTGGGAGTTTTTTTGTTTAGATTAATCTGCTACGATAAGCATTAAGTATGCTTTTATGTGATACAAAATATTTAAACTAAACCAAGATTAACAAGAGCAAGCATTTTATTCTTGACATATAATTACATTAGTATTATAATGACTAAAAATATTAAAACAGTCAAATAGTACGAAAGGAAACTTTATGCCAAAGACTTATACTGAAAAAGAAAGACAATTTATCATCAAAAGACTAAAAGAAGTTGCAAATGATTGCTTATGTTTATATGGCGTTAAAAAAACTACGGTAGATGAAATTGTAAAGCGTGTGAATATCCCAAAGGGTACGTTTTACTTATTTTACGAATCCAAAGAATCATTGTTATTTGATGTTATTAATGATTTACACGAAAGTATACAAAGTGAATTTATTCATGAAGTATCTGCTTTAGGAGGACAATTAACAACAGATAAGATTACAAATATTTTATGTAATTTAATTAAGAAACTAGATGAGACATGTTTACTTAAAATCATGACAAATGGTGATATGGAATTATTGATGAGAAAACTACCAGATAAAGTGGTGGAAGAACATCTTTCACATGATGATAATAGCATGGAACAATTTCTTCGTTTTATACCAAATGCAGAAAGTAAGAACATAAAAGCGTTTAGTGGAGCATTACGTGGTGTATTTCTTACCATGCTTAATAAAAGGGAAATAGGAGAAGATGTGTTTGATGAAGCATTAAAGATTATGATACATGGTATCATTCTACAGTTAATGGAGGGATAACAGTATGATTAGGGTAAAAGATTTATCATTTAGCTATACCAGGCATCCATTTTTAGAGAATATTAATTTTACGGTGGAAAAAGGTGAAATATTTGGCTTTCTTGGTCCATCAGGTGCGGGTAAAAGCACACTACAAAAAATACTAACAGGCTTGATTACGAACTATAAAGGTAATGCAATAGTAAATGGTGTAGAGTGTAAGAATCATGATAGTAATTATTACGAGAATATCGGTGTGGATTTTGAATTTCCAAGTCTATACGATAAGTTAACAGCAAGGCAAAATCTAGCATTTTTTGGTTCTTTATATTCGAAAAACTTACGGGATATAGATGAGCTATTAAAAGCAGTTGGATTATTTCAAGATGGTGATAAAAAGGTATCTGATTATTCTAAAGGAATGAAATCAAGATTAAATTTTATTAAAGCGCTGCTCCATAATCCGGATATATTATTCCTAGATGAACCAACCAGTGGTCTTGATCCATCTAATAGTAGGGTCATGAAAGATATTATACTAGAAGAAAAAAGAAAGGGAAAAACGATTATACTTACAACCCATAACATGGTAGATGCTACGGAATTATGTGATAGAGTTGCATTTATAGTAGATGGTAAATTAAAAGCATTAGATACACCACATAATTTAATCATGTCAAAAGGAGCCGCAAAGATTAAATATACCTACATGGATGAACGAGAAGAAATAAGAGAATGTTACTTAAATCAAACATCTGAAGATATAAAATTGATGGAATTAATAAAGAATAACAAATTATTATCTATACACAGTCTTGAACCTACACTAAGTGATATATTTGTAGAGATTACGGGAAAGGGATTAGTGTGAGACTTTTATGAGATTAAAAAATCTAATTCTTGGTGATATCAAATTTCAATTAAAATATGGTTTTTATTTTGTATATCTAGTTTTTACCTGTTTTTATATTGTCCTAATTAATCTTTTTCCAAAGCAGTGGAGAGAGATGGCAGCCACTATTATGATATTTTCAGACCCTGCAGCTATGGGATTATTTTTTATGGGAGCTATCATATTGCTTGAAAAAAGTCAACGAGTACTTAATTCCATAGCAGTTTCACCGGTTAAGGTGTGGGAATATATATTATCTAAGGTTATCTCATTAGGTTTTATTGCAACTTTAGTTGGTTTATTATTAGCAATTGCTGCTGGTGAAAATAACATAAACGATTTCATTTTAATAGTGCTTGGAACCTTTCTTGGGTCCGTAATATTTACCTTATTAGGGTTAATCGTAGCTGCTAACATTAATAGCTTAAATCAATTTTTAATTGCAACAGTACCATTTGAACTTATTATATTTTTACCACCTATGCTTTATTTGTATGGATATCATAATCTAATAATACGATTACATCCCGGAAGTATTATTATACAATTATTGCTTGGAAAAAGTGAGAGTTTAGTCCTGAACCTGACTTTATTAGCTATATTTATGGGATTACTTTTTTTAGTAACATGCCGAGTTCTTAAACGTATGTTTCAGAGTGTTGGAGGTATTAAATTATGATATTAAATTTAAAACGAAAGCCACTTATTATAACCTTTCATCAATTTCTAAAGCAAATAGGCAGTGACGCAATGTTAATTATGGCATGTATAGCTCCTGTTTTAAGTGGCTTAGCATTTCGCTTTGGTATACCTGTGGCTGAAAAGTTATTAAAGAAACAATATGCTCTAGAAGAAGTATTAACGCCTTTCTATCAGATATTTGATCTGTTTTTAGCAACTATAACTCCATTAATGTATTGTTTTATAGCTGCTATGGTTATACTTGGAGAAATCGATGATGGAATATCAAACTATCTTGCTGTAACTCCATTAAATAAAAATGGTTATCTACTATCTAGATTAGGAATTCCTATGGGTATTTCATTTATAATAACGATAGTAATTCTTTCAATTTTCTCACTTACGAAACCATCATTTGGTCTAATTGTAGTAATAGCATACTTATCTGTTATAATATCATTAATCGAAGCGATGTTAGTGATTTCGTTATCAACGAATAAAGTAGAAGGAATGGCGGTTACGAAATTAACAGGGTTTTTTATTATGGGAATACCAGTACCTTATTTTGTTCATGGTGATATTCAATATATCTTATCAATACTTCCATCCTTTTGGTTATCTAAGTTTGTAATAGATAGTAAAGTAATTTATATAATATGGTTTCTTTTATCTTCAACGATTTGGATACTATTTTTATATCGAAAATTTAAACAGAAATTCAAATAATTAAATATGAAAATGTAGAATTGAAAAATATGATAAAATATAGAACAATTAATAAAAAAATTAGAAAAGTTATTGACACAATATTATCAATAAGTTAATATATTCTCATTGTGATAAGGGAGTAGTTAGCGCTAAAAGTGTAGCGAAGCCAACATACTGATAGTTACTATCTGGTTTTGCTTTAAATAACGAGACTTATCTACAGCTTTTTTTGTGCTGTAGATAAGTCTTTTTTCTTACTATTTACCTGATAATATAATAACAAAGGAGTAGAATCAATGAGTATTATTGAATTATTTATTTTAGCAGTTGGATTATCTATGGATGCATTTGCAGTTGCAATCTGTAAGGGGCTTTCACTAAAGAAAGTTACGACTAAACATGCAGTTACAGTAGGATTGTATTTTGGTATATTCCAGGCAGGGATGCCTTTAATCGGTTATTTCTTAGGAATCCAATTTCGTGATAAAATTACTAGTATAGACCATTGGGTTGCTTTTGTACTATTAGGTATTATCGGAGTAAATATGATAAGAGAAGCTTTAAAGAAGGATGAAAATGAGTGTGGTGAATGTGGTTGTCCTGCTGAAAAGGAACAGACATTACCATTTAAAAATATGATTGTTTTAGCAGTTGCAACGAGTATCGACGCTCTTGCTGTTGGTATTACATTTGCATTCTTACAAGTTGATATCGTACCTGCCGTATCTTTTATAGGGTTAGTTACATATAGCTTATCCTTAGTTGGTGTTAAAATCGGTAGTGTTTTTGGTGCAAAATTCAAATCCAAAGCGGAACTTACTGGTGGAATAATTTTAGTCTGTATTGGGACAAAGATTTTAGTTGAACACTTAGGGTTATTAGGATAGAAAAATTTTCATAAACCAAGTATAGTTATTGGAACAAAAATGTTCTATAATTATATTTGGTTATTTTTATATGAATTGAAAGGTGAGATTATGTATGAGTGCTATAACTAGCTTAAAAATTAATTTAGGAGAAGAATCCAATAATATCTATCCTGTGATATTATCAGATGAACAAGAAATAATATTAGTTGATTGTGGTTATCCTGGTTTTTGGCCGTTAATAAAAGAGGCTGCCATGTTGGAAGGATTAGATATTAATAAATTAACGAAAGTAATTATTACACATCATGATTTTGATCATATGGGGGCTTTAGCAGAAATAAAGAGAGAACTACCAAATGTTCAGATAATGGCTTCCATAGATGATGAAAAATATGTTAGTGGGAAAGAAAAATCACTTAGATTACAACAAGCTGAATCTATCTATGAAACACTTCCTGAATCAGAAAAAGAAAATGCGAAAGCATTTCAATCAATGTTAGAGTCAGTTGAAACTGTGAAAGTAGATATCTGCTTACATGATAAAGAAATCCTAGATTGTCTTGGCGGTATTGAAATAATTGCAACTCCTGGTCACATGCCAGGTCATATTTCACTGTATATAAAGGAGAAACAGATATTAATAGCTGGTGATGCTGTAGTAATTGAGAACGGAGTACTTACTATTGCTAATCCACAATATACATTAGATATGGAAGAAGCAAAGAAATCAATTAGAAAACTTATGGATTATAAGATATCTAAGATCATATGCTATCATGGTGGAATATACACAGATAACATTAAGGAAGCTTTCGATAATATTGTGAATAAAGATAATTAGAAATAAATTAAGAGATAAGATGCATACGAAAGCAATTAATGGAGATTACATTATAGATAAAAGTATACAAGGAAACTAACTATTAAGTATTATGTATAACTTATATTGAGATTATAATTAATAAGATAAGGAGATTTTATGAACGAGATTAATAGAGCATTCAATTGTAGAAACATACAATTAAACAACAGATTAGTAATGCCACCAATGGCAACAGGTAAGTCAGAAGAAGATGGCAAGATAAGTAAAGAGATAATAGATTATTATGATGAAAAATCAAAGGGTGGATATATCTCCTTAATTATAATTGAACATAGTTTTATCTCAGATGAAGGCAAAGCAAGTAATAGACAATTATCTATTGCAAGTGATGATATGATAGAACCGTTAAAAGAATTAGCAAATACAATTCATAAAAATGGTTCAAAGGCAGTTATGCAAATGAATCATGCTGGAAGTGCCGCAAGTAACGAAGTTACTGGATTAGATATTGTAGGTCCGTCTGCGATAATAAATCCAAGGATACCAAATGGTGAAATGCCTAAGGAATTATTAATAGATGACATAAATGGTATTATACAGAATTTTAGAGATGCGGCTATTCGTATTAAAGCAGCAGGTTTTGATGGTGTAGAAATTCATTCCGCTCATGGATACTTATTAAACCAATTTTTTTCACCACTTACTAATAAAAGAGAGGATGAATATGGTGGTGATGTTTTAAGTAGGATCAAGATTCATCTTGAAGTAATCAAGGCAGTAAGAGAAGCAGTAGGGGAAGATTTTACAATCCTACTTCGACTTGGTGCATGCGATTACAGAGATGGTGGAAGTAGTATAAAGGATAGTGTAATAGCTTCTAAAAAATTTGAAGAAGCAGGTGTGGATATTTTAGATATTTCTGGAGGATTTTGTGGATATGTTAATCCAGAGAATAAGGAACAAGGGTATTTTTCAGAAATTACTGAAGCAATAAAGAAAGAGGTAGCAATTCCAGTCATTTTAACTGGTGGTATTACAGATGTAGCTGAAGCTGAAAGATTATTAAAAGACGAAAAGACTGATTTAATTGGAGTTGGTAGAGCCATCCTTAAGGATTCAAATTGGGCAAAAAATGCAGTAGATAATAAATAAATTACTTTTCTTTTATAATAAAAAACCTAACAAAAGATAAGGCGAGCATATGGATGCACAATTCAAAATAGGTAATTTTACGTTTGATACATTAGAAGAATATCAAAGAGCAGTTAAGGAATTAAAGCAAATAAAAACTATTCGTAGCAAAATGGACTTTGATAATATAGAACAAATAAAAGGATTTCTTGCTAATTATAATAAATCAAATATAAAATTTACTACGAAAGTAGGAAATTCTTTTATTTTAGGTCTTACGAATAAGGTGCAAGAGTCAGAGAAGGAAAAAACATATAATAATAATTCTCTCCTAAATAATACGAATGTAATTAATCTTGTAAAAGATAAAATGATAGTAGAAAGTAAAAAGTTAGAAGATAAAAAGTTAGAAGAGAACAAGATAGTAAATCCAATACATAGTTCAGAAGGTACTAAAAAATCCTTCGTTAGTTATCTCCCAATCATTTATTTAATATTATTAGTTCTTTTTCCTGTTCCAGTAGGAATGCTAGTTATTGGAATCGCTATAATATTCGGGTTAAAGGCAATTATTGATTACATTGTAAGTTATAGTTGGATTGTAATTATTATAATAGCATTAAGTATAGCGATTCCACCACTGGGTATTATACTTTCAATTATTGGAATTATAAAAAAAGGTAAATACATTGTAACGAATGGTAGAATGATTTTTAGTGGTTTTGCTTTTTATCTAGGTACTGCTTATTTAGAACTACAATTATTTAATATACGTTATGATGAGTATGGAATGCCTGGAATTGTTGATGTTATTTATCATTGGAAAGAGTTAACAATTCATAATCTGGTTGGCTGGAAAATTGTTATGATAATTATATATAGCTTAATAATGATTGTATTTTTAGGCTTATCCTTTAAAGCATCCAAATACCTAGACAGAATCATAAAAACGAATGTCTCAAGAGGTATTACTGCAAAACAAACAATTTTCTTTATATTAAAATCACCATTTGTTTTGATATTAATGTTTCTTCCTGCACTTTTAGGAAGCTTATCTCAGGATATATTTGATCATATAGATCAAGATAATTTAGATATAGATAATAACGATCATGAAGTAAAACCATTTACTAGACATATGTCGGATGGAAAAGAAGTTCATGTAAGTGGACATAGAAGAATGAATCCAGATGATATAGTTGAAAACAATTATTCATATCAGAACAAAAAATAATTTCAAACATAATAGTGAATTATGTTATACATAAGAATCAGTATCAAAAAAGTCAATTGATTATAATAATTCTTTATACTGGAACCAGTTTATTGTAACTGATGTTATAAAGAGTTATTATATTCAATAGACTCAATATTTACATAGATTGCTTCTGAAACTATGGTAAGAAGTAATAGTAGTTATAATAATAGGGCTCATAAATGATAGGAATTACGAAAGCCATTTATGTGCATCTACTTTATTTTCACACATAATAAAATGATTACCTTTATTCATTTCTAAAGCCATTTCTCTAAATCTACCTTTTTGGGTGATATCTTGTGGTATAATAGCAGCTACCTTAATGTTATAGTTTATAAACTTTTGAATAATATTTCCAGCCACTTTCGTTTTAAGCTGAAAGAATTCCTGTGATAAAGCTTCATAAGGGATTATAAGCTGACTTATTTCATGTTCCCAGCATAAAGCAATTAAATCTAGTGCATCATTCTCTGTATTTAATGGGGTAGTGGTTGAAATTAGTTCGATATATTTTTTGCCATCTACTTCTTTTATTTCATAATTCATTTTCTCTTTCTCCTTAATTATTGCGTTATTAAATAATTTTTGTCTAGTTTCACGAACCCAATTTAGTTCATTTTTGTAGGTTGAAATAATATTTTCAGAAATCATCTCCCAGATTAAACTTTCTCTTTGGTTTCTATTAGGTGAATTTTGAGCACGTCTATTTTTTTCTTGTTGCATGATAAGCTGTATTCTTATTTCAGTTTCATAGTGATCAAGTAACACACTTAATTCTTCATCATTTAGCATATCTGACCAAGCAAATTGAACTAGAAATGATTTTTTTATCTCGGGTGCTTCAGGTGTTGACATAACCCATTCTTTTAATTCGTTTTGTCCTTCTTTCGTAATGGTATATATTTTTTTAGAAGGTGAATTATCTTGATGAATCACTTCACTTGTAACAAGTTCTTCTTCTTGCATCTGAATTAGAGCTTTATATATCTGGTTGTTGTTACCAGACCAATATAAGAAGGAAGAGTCTTCAAAAATCTTTTTTAAATCATAACCTGTAGTAGGCTTCCAGCTTAAAATTCCTAATATAGCATATTTGATTGACATTAGTTAAACCTCGTTTACTTTATTATCGTATTTTCTTGATTATATTACATATCATTATGTTAATAATATAGTATGTTAATAGTAACATATGTTAATGTGTTAGTCAATTTGAATTTACTTAAAATAAAAATCATATATTTAAATGATTAGGTAACAAGGCTTGCTATATAATCCTATTAGATTGCATGTTATTACAAGCATCGCAATATGATATGGCAAGCTTTTATTTTAGCATAACATTACTATCAAGTAGACAAAAGGAGTGAAATTACGTATAATGGTTAGCGTGTAATAATTAAAATTGACATTAATATATATTGATGGATGTACGAATTGTTACTAAATGTAATAGATATATAACCAGCCTGATAGTATAAAAATAGTAGATAAAATGTATTATGCTATTGAAATAGATATCAAAAAAGATAATAGGAGATAAGCCGTGAAAAAAGGTAAAGAATACGAAGGAATTATTGATAGAGTAGATTTTCCGAATAAAGGGATATTGTTAATAGAAGATGAGAAAGTAGCAGTTAAGAATACATTACCTGGCCAAAAGGTTCGTGTAGTTGTAAATAAAGCTAGAAAAGGAAAAGGTGAAGGTAGATTATTAGAATTACTGGAAAAATCTCCACTTGAAACAGAAGAGCCAAAGTGTATCCATTTTGGACCATGTGGTGGCTGTACCTATCAGACGATTCCATATGAAACTCAATTAGAATTGAAAGCTTCGCAAGTTAAAAAATTAATTGACCAAGTATGTGACGATTATATTTTTGAAGGAATTAAAGGTAGTCCAAATCAATGGGGTTACCGTAATAAGATGGAATTCTCTTTTGGGGATGAAGTAAAAGATGGACCGCTAGCATTAGGACTTCATAAAAAAGGAAGTTTCCATGATATTGTTACTACAAATGAATGCCAGATTGTAGATACAGATTACAATCAAATACTTTCCTGTGTATTAGATTATAGTAAAGAATTAGAGTTAAGTTTTTATAAAAAGCTGTCTCACCTTGGATACTTAAGGCACCTATTAGTTCGTAGAGCAACCAAAACAGGTGAGATATTAATTAATCTAATTACATCAACACAGTGGAATCAAGATTTAAATATATCTGAAGATGAATTTGTTAATGTATTAAAAGATAAACTACTAAGCTTACAGTTAAACGGTAAAATCGTTGGAATTGCACATATCTATAATGATAGTCAAGCTGATGTGGTACAAAGTGATCGAACTGATATTGTTTATGGACAAGATTATTTCTATGAAGAATTATTAGGACTAAAGTTTAAGATTTCAACATTTTCATTCTTCCAAACGAATTCCTTAGGTGCAGAAGTTTTATATAACACCGCAAGAGAATATGTGGGAGAAACGAAGGATAAGTTAATTTTTGACTTATATAGTGGAACTGGTACAATCGCACAACTTTTAGCACCTGTAGCAAAAAAAGTAATTGGTGTTGAAATCGTAGAAGAAGCAGTTGTTGCAGCAAAAGAGAATGCAAAATTAAATAATCTTGATAACTGTGAATTTATCGCTGGGGATGTACTTAAGATGATAGACGAGATACAAGATAAACCTGACTTAATCGTATTGGATCCTCCAAGGGATGGAATTCATCCAAAAGCGTTGGATAAGATTATTGATTTTGGTGTAGATAAACTAGTTTATATTTCTTGTAAACCGACTAGCTTAGCAAGAGATTTAATTGTATTACAAGAAAAGGGTTATAAGGTTGATAAGGTATGTGCAGTTGACATGTTCCCGAATACGGTGCATGTGGAGACCGTATGTCTGATGTCACGCAAAGATAAATAAATTGGCTCTAAAGGGCTTGAAATCAAAGGTTTTCAGACTTTCGGTAATAATAACCGATTGCTGTAAACCTTGTTTTTTATACTCTGAGTATGGCTTGGAACATAAAATGTAAGTCAGGGTTGAGACTACAGAACTGCTTTTTGCCTAGCTAGACTAGGGAACTACTGTTTTTAGGATAGGTTGAGAATAGAGAACTGTTGTTAATGCTAGACTGTTTCAGTAGTAATACAATTCCATCGTTTCCTTTAAAACCCAATATCAGATTTTAATTTTTACGAAAATGGATATTAGTCAATCAAGAATTCCAATTCAAAAATAACCAAGAAATTCAATTGATTTCTATAAAGCTTCCGCCGCCTCCTTCAACTGCTTCGCAAATAATTTTAGCCCCTCCCGTCATTCATTCAGCGCTTCTGCCTTTGCCTGTTCATCTGTTTTACGATAATCCTCTACTCCCATCATCATAATAATATAGATAAAATACATAATTAGGCGAACACGATCCCGGTTGGTGAAAGTGAATTCCCTGCCGCTAATCTTGCTGTAATTATCCATGAAAATCTGGCAGGTGCTGACGTCTCCAACCACAGTATTGCTAGAGAGAAAGTCTGCATATGGGTCCCCATAAAACGCACGCTCCAAATCAATGATGGCATCAATATGATAGAAACCATCCTCTTCTTTTATTAGCATGATGTTTTTTGTCCACATATCAAAATTAACCAGACAAGGTTCTTTGATGTCGTCTAACAGATACCAGTACGGCTCCAGTATTTCCAGCAGTTCATCGTAAGGCAAATCCAGTTTCTGTCCCTTGCCGTCATCAATAATCATCTGAATCATGCCTCGAAATGCGTCCTTCCAAGTTGGATGCTGATAGAAAGTATTACTCTTTAAATAGCCGTACCAAGGACCCTTAATCTGATGCAGGGCTGCAGTATACTGGGCCAGTTCTGCCACAAGTATATCCTTATTTTTTTGTGTTAATTGGTCTGTCAGATGACCCCAGTTGTCACCCATCATCCGTTCCATGATAAAATAGTCACAGTTAATTAGGTCACAACTGAAGTCTCTGGCTAAAATTTCTGCTGTTGGAATAATAGTGTCCTTTAACAAATCGTACACCTGAAGCTCTGCCCGAACCAAATCTTTTTCATAGGAAAGGACATATTTTCCCTCTTCAACACCTGTTTTCAGAACCACGGAAAATGACTCGCCGTTTTTCGAATAATCCACTATGTAGATAGCGTTGAACCAGCCTTCCGTTAACTCGCTAAAGTTCTGTAACTGAACATCGCCAAAGTGCTTTTCCATGATTTTCTGAATAATTTCTTTGCTTAAAATCGTCTTTGTGGTACTGTTCATTATGTAATTTCTCCTATTATTTTCTCTTTTTTAATACTAAAAAATAATAAAATTCCATTCAATAAAAAGGCCACTGTGTCAGACACCTGGATGGATACCATGGCACCATAAAAGCCGAAATAATGCGCCATCACAAACAGAACCGGTAGTGCAAGTAGCAGATTGCTGGCAATTGGCAGAAAATAAGCAGTTCGCTTTTTGCCAGTAGACTGATAGTAAACAGCAGCAATGCTGCCTACTCCGGTCAATGACAGGCTAATTGATATGATACGAAGCATGGATGTACCCTGGGTTATCACATCATTTTCGGAGACAAACATCTTCATCAACCAAGCCGGTAACAGCTGACAAATGAGTGTAAGAACCAAACCGTAAATAACAGTAAATCCCGCAGTAATCCGGATAGTCTGACGCACGCGTTCATTCTTTCCGGCAGCATGATTAAATCCGAAGATTGGTTGCAAGCCCTGAGCGATGCCGGCAATCGGCATAAATAAAAAGGATTTCAAGCGTCCAATGATACCAAAGGCACTGATAGCCACTGCACCACCTAGTGCAGTAAATTGACGGTTCACAAAAGTCATATATCCGCTGGAGCAAATCTGAGATAGTAGGGATGGCATTCCGATAGCTATGACTTCACCCATGATCTGTGGCTGCGGACGAAAGTTTCTCCACCGAATGAGATAGGCATTCTTTCCGGAAATAAGGAAATACCACCAGCTCAGGCACATGGAGACAATCTGTGAAAAAACGGTGGAATAAGCAGCACCTTCTACACCCCAGTGAGACAGAAAGATGAAAATCGGGTTCAGTAACAGATTCACCAGAATATCTGTGTTTTGCTACATCCCATGCTTCTATGTGTAAATCCTTCCTTTGAGCAGAACTATATCACACCACTTCTTGCGAATGAACAGTTGCCCTATATCAAGCTATTAAAGTCGGTTCCATGGCATAGTGAAATATGTGAAGAAATTCGTGCTATATATGAGAAACTAAATCTCCCAGAGGCACCACTACTGATACAGACGCATTTCTTCCAAATATGGGCAAAGCTGTTTTCTAATGTAAGTGGTGATGAACATCCCTCTAAGGACAGTGGAAATTTGACAATTATAAAAGCGATGGTGGGCTACATACAGAAAGATTATAGGGAAAATTTAACCCTAGCCAAAATCGCCGCATCCGGCTCAGTTGGGCAGAGCAAATGTTGCAAACTATTTAAAAATTATCTTAATCTGACTCCGAATGCATATCTAAATCAATGTCGTTTGGATAAAAGCAGAGAACTACTGCGGGATACGGAGCTTTCTATAACAGATATTTCAGAAGCAGTAGGTTATGATGGAGCCAGCTACTTTTCAGAAGTTTTCCGTAAATGGTATAATATTAGTCCATCTGAATATAGAATGATAAACAGATCTAAATAATGATATTAGATGGAAAACACCTTTGTGAGAATGTATAAATGTACAAATGAAGAGGGATAAAACTATATTACATCAAACCCAAAGGAGTTATAAACCAACACCATAGTATAAGGTAGATACAATAATGGACGCACTTAAAACATTTGGGGTAATATGAGTATATTATGTGAACTAAAAACTGAACCATCGGCAACTAAAGTTATCAAGCATAGCCTATAAATAAAACGATATATAATGTTGTGTGATTCAAAAATAAAGTGCTAATAAAATAGCACTTTATTTTTTTTATCAACAGCAATTAGTTCTCGAAATATAAAAGTATAATTTTGACTTGACATATTACTATATAGTAATTTACTATATAGTAAGGAGGTGATTTGTTGGAAACTTATGGAGGATTTCTAATATCACAAATACATCAGT
>JARBTX010000139.1 GCA_029239975.1 Anaerocolumna sp. | reverse complement strand
TCAAACAACATTTAGAGAAGAAACTGAAACTGACCTTTTTGGTGAACAAGCAGTTCTTTGTGGTGGCGTAACTCAATTAATGAAGACTGGTTTTGAAGTATTAGTAGAAGCTGGATATGAACCAGAAAGCGCTTACTTTGAATGTATCCATGAAATGAAATTAATCGTTGACTTAATTAATGAAAGTGGTTTTGCAGGTATGAGATATTCTATCTCCAATACAGCTGAATATGGAGATTATATCACTGGACCTAAAATTATCACTGAAGATACTAAGAATGCTATGAGACAAGTATTAAAAGATATCCAAGAAGGTGTATTTGCACGTAATTGGTTGCTTGAAAATCAAATCGGATGTACAAACTTCTTAGCGAAAAGAAGAAAAGAGTCTGAACATCAATTAGAACAAGTTGGTTCTGAACTTCGTAAAATGATGAGCTGGACAAATAAGAATAAATTGATTAATAACTAAGTTGATTTAGGTGTCATATCATTTAACTATCGAATGAGTATGAGCCCATAATTTTGAAAGTAATCAAATGGTATGAATAGTAATATCAAGCCGGTGTGTTGGTTGTTTACTTCAACACCGGCTTTTTTAGAAATGACTAGTTTAGTCAATTGCAGTGATATAGTAATCAAGTTTATCATATTAATTTACTAATGTTTCGCAGTTGATTAAAAAGGGGAGATTAGAATAAAATGAAAATAGATCGTTTACTAGGGATAACTACTTATTTGCTTAATCATGAATATGCAAGTGCGAAATTGCTATCAGAACGGTTTGAAGTATCAATTAGAACCATTAATAGAGATGTTGATATTTTAAATATGGCTGGTATACCAATCAATACATTATTTGGTCCAAAAGGTGGTTATCAAATACTTAATAGTTTTAAATTAAATAATCAAATCGTTGACGATGATAGTTATAACTACATTATTACTGCATTAAAAGGTTTGAATACCGCATATCAAGATAAAAGAATAAAGAATACACTAGATAAAATAGAGTCTATATCTAATTCATTTCATAATAATTCAAACATTATACTAGATTTTTCCCTCGCAAAGGAAAAAAATCAAGAAGAAAAGATTAAAGCAATTGAAGCTTCTATTCAAAATAAACGACAAATTTCTTTTGAGTATACGAATTCATACAATGAAACAAATACAAAATTAGTGGAGCCAATTGTTATTATCTATAAGTGGTATGCATGGTATATGTTAGGGTACTGTGTGAAACATATGGATTATCGTTTATATAAATTAGTACGGATTAAAAATCTTACGCTGCTTGATGATTCTTTTATAAAGGAACATAGACCTGCTAACGATATACTTAACGATTACGATAAGTTAGATACAGATAAAAATATTAATATAGTTCTAAGATGTAAGCAAGAAGTAAAAATACAAGTAGAAGAATATTTAAAAGGAACCATAACGAAGGAAGATGAAAAATACTTCACGTTAGCCTTTTGTGTTCCTGAGTACGAACGTATGTGGTTTTCATTAATATTAGGATTCGGAAATGATGTAGAAATTTTAGAACCTATTGATGTACGTAATAGATTAATAAATCACATTAATAATACCATTGAAATCTATAAATAACTTTATTACTTAGTATTTAAAGTATCAATGATTTAACAAATAAAATACAAAAATTTAATTGTAATGTTTATTAAAAACATTATTTTAAGTAAAATAGAATAAAAAAGTGTTTCATTTGCAAGATAAAATCTTTCAATGAAACACCTCTTTTTTATTTTTTTTACCAGAATAAATGATCTTCAATCTTAGTGCCATTTGGATGAGATTTTTTTAATCTATCTGAAAAACGGCTAAAATATAAACAGTTTCCAATATTATTATTACCTTCTAATGCTGACCTAGCTGCATCTATTGATAATTTCTCGGATAAAGAATCATAATTATCATAACTATCTAATTGCTTTGCTAATGATCCACTCTTAACAACACTAAATTGCCCGGATTGATAGATAACAGTTTTAATTGAATCTGGATAAGAAGAAGATTTAATAC
This sequence comes from Anaerocolumna sp., assembly GCA_029239975.1. Lineage (GTDB taxonomy): Bacteria > Bacillota > Clostridia > Lachnospirales > Lachnospiraceae > Anaerocolumna. Next base: position 18,160 of record JARBTX010000139.1, on the reverse strand, counting down.
GATTTAAAACAACATTAGCAACTGCTAATTTACCTTCGTATGGTTGATTTCCACTTTCAGCATGAACTAAACAAGCTAATAGTTTTAGATCTGCGTTTGAATATTTCATACCAGAATTCTTTGTAACAGATAGTGTCTGTATACTTGAATCTTTCGAACTTTCTGTATCTTTAAGTCGTTGCAATGCTTTTTCTTCTTCTAAGGAAATTGCTTGATTATAATTAACGATAAGATCAACAAATTCTTTTTTTACATATCCAGTAACATTATCATCATCCACATGGATTTTTACCCACCCATTTGTTACTTTTATAGCTGAATAAATTTCATCGGAATAGATTACTGTCAGTTTTTTTGAATCAATATCTTTTTTTGCTCTAACATTTAAACCATCTGTATCAACTTTAGCACGTAGTATACCGTATTTTTTTGTTATTTCATCTTTCGTAAGCTTCAGATTAAGAAATTCTAACTTAATATAACCTTTTACAGTTCCAGACTTAATCAATGCCCAGTCATCTTTTTTCTCAAGTACGGCTGCTACCGAACCGTTATAGAGTTTACCTAAGACCTTGCTTTCTGTATTAGGTAACTCCCTGACATTAACATAAGGATCAGCTACTGATACTGCAATGGTAGCTTCTTCGGCATCTATATTACCAATGCGACCAAATGTAGCATCGTCATAGATAGATGTTTTTTCTTTTGTTTTCTCATCTCCAATTTTATTTGTAATATGATTTGATGAGTTCGATTCATCTTTCGTTACATTAGTAGATGATGATGTATCAATATTATTCTTCTCTAAAGTAGTGCCATCATCACCTGTATGAACGTCTTCCTTTACATCTACGTTATCTGAAGTGAATGATGTATCAGATGATGAGATTTTATCTGATGTATCACTATTCGTACTATCATGTTCACTATCTAATATAATTTGATTATTTTCAATTTCATTGTTTGTTAACTGTAAGGTTTCATTACTATATGGAATACTAACTTCTTTATCTTCTAAAGCTATGGATTTAGACCCAGCTTCTTTTTCCTTTGTTTGTGAAAATATAGAATTCGGAAATACAACAATTATTACAATAAAAAAAACAAGTAATGTTGAAATTCCTGATAGTAAAAGTCTTTTACTTTTCATTGATTTTCCTTTCTTACTTATTGTTACCATTATTATACTGCTAAATGGGTTAATACGCAAGAAATAATTTTGAAACCAATCTGTAATAATTATTTAATAATTAGGAATAACTTTTAATGGTTACTACATATGTTAGTAATAACTGTATTTTTTATAAGTTCTGATTGTATATTTTTTTAACTGCATTACGATTACATAACATGATACTAATTGCACCTATAACATTTACTATCATAAAACCCATAATAACGTTTGGTATTGGGAAATGGTCACCGAGTAACCCAGAAGTAAATTGCCCGATCATAGAACCTAACATGGTAACCATCATGAAGATACCGTTAAATCTTCCACGTTTATCTGATTCGAGATAATTCTGCGTTCCGGAAATTCTTATATTATAAGATGTAACACTTAAAATACCAGAGCATAAATACATTATGGCCATAACAGGATATGCTAAAAATAAGATACTTCCTTCTATCATGGAAGTGATTATGTATACAAATAAAGCAATTTTAAATTTATGAATTGCTGGATACCTAAATTTATAATGGATTACACCACCTATAATACGTCCAGCAGTGGATATTGACATTAATAAGGAGTACCAAGATACTTTATTTATTGATGTAAAATGCGGCAATAACAGTGTTTGTGAGGAAGCAGTTGTTAACATAGCAATAAAAAAGTAAGCTATTATAGCGACCAATCCGCGTTCATGTTTTAGATATTCAATACCGTCTTTAAAATCATCCCAATAGGTTGATCCTTTTTTTTCTTTCGCCAAAATCTTTTTATTCTTTAAGTGATTTTCATCAACTTTTAAAAAGCGCTCAAGACCCTGTGTAATCAAGAATGTTACTCCATTAAAAAGAAATAAAGGGGTTACGCCAATATAGTCATAAGCAAATCCTGCAATTGGAACCATAATTGTATTGGCAATTGGATATATCAAAGAACTGATTGAGTATGCTTTTGAAAAATTTCCTTTCTCAATAAATTCAGGATATAAACTTTCGTAAGCTACATTATATATACTATCTAGGGATCCAAGAACCATACTTAGTAGTATGTAAAAGGGGTAATTAAAAAATCCGATATGAGTAACATAAGCAAACCCTAAAAATAAGAATCCATATATCATGTCGATTGTAACAATTATAGTTTTTCTAGAACTTCGGTCAACAAAAGTTCCTGCTAACATTGGAACAATTATTTTAGGGATCGTATTTAAAATCATAAATAAGGAATAAAGTAGGGTAGAATTGGTATGGTTAAAAACTACCAATCCAAGAGCAAAATTACTTACAGCATTACCCATCATGGATATGATGCTACCAATTGTTATAATAGAAAAATTACGATTCCATAATTTGTGATTCATTCGTATTTGGTCTTCCTTTCCTTAATTAGCGCAATAGGAACAAAACTACAATTACCAATTTTTGTCCGACCTATCAAGTATACAACTGGTTATTTTAAGAATCAAGTACCATAAATAAAATATTGTGGCCAGTTTAAAAATAGAGTACAATAGATAGAAGCTTGTGAAATGTTAATCAAGATTATTAAGTTAAAAGTAAAACAATTAGATAAAACTATTTAAAATTATATTGGTATAAAAAATGCAATAAGAAACCAATGAATTATTATATATAAGTTAGAATGGAGATTTAATGAATTACAATTATTCTGAGATAAATGATTTATTATTGGATTGGTATGACCTAAATGCAAGAATTTTACCATGGAGAGAAAACCCAAAACCTTATTATGTATGGGTTTCTGAAATTATGCTTCAGCAAACAAGAGTAGAGGCAGTAAAATCTTATTTTGAAAGATTTATTAATCAATTGCCAGATATCGATTCCTTAGCCAACACTACGGAAGATAAACTTTTTAAGTTGTGGGAAGGCCTTGGGTATTATAACCGTGCTCGTAATTTGCAGAAGGCAGCGAAGATAATAATAGAAGAGTATAATGGTATTATGCCATCTGATTATAATGAACTATTAAAATTACCTGGTATCGGATCTTATACTGCAGGAGCTATTGCTTCAATCGCTTATAAAATACCAGAGCCAGCAGTAGATGGTAATGTTCTACGAGTTATGATGAGAGTTGCTGGAAGTTTTAGTGATATAACAAAAGCTAGTGTTAAAAAAGAATTAGAGCAAGATATTCGAGAAATTATGCCAAGACAAAGACCAGGCGATTACAATCAAGCAATAATGGAATTAGGAGCTACTATTTGTATACCAAATGGAAAACCTTTGTGTGAAAAGTGTCCCATTATGCATTTATGCGAAGCATTTCATAGGGGTACCTATATGAATATTCCAGTAAAACCAGAAAAAAAACCAAGAAAGATGGAAGAGAAAACAGTTATACTATTTGAAAAAAACAAAGAATATGCAATTAGGAAACGTGAGAACAAGGGTTTGTTATCAGGTTTATGGGAATTGCCGAATTTGGATGGAAAACTATCAACTCTAGCTTTAGAAGAGATATTAATAAAACAAGGACTTGAAAATTTTGAAATAAAAAGTCTAGGGGAAGGAAAACATATATTTTCCCATGTGGAATGGCATATGATTGGATATCATGTAATCATTCAGGAAAAACCTATGGTAGCAGAAAATTCTTTTGAAACTTATTTTATAGATAAATCGTATATTTGGGTGAATAAAAGCAAAATAGATGATGAATATTCTCTACCAACAGCATTTGAAAAGTATCGAAATTTTATATCTTAAAGGAGAGTAAATATGAATACATTACAAGGGTTACCAGGTATTGGTAAAGTAACAGAAAAATTATTGATAGAAGTTGGGGTTGATACACCGGACAAATTAATCAATGTAGGAAGTAGAGGTGCCTTCTTAAAAATAAGACAAGTTGATCCAACAGCATGTTTGCATATGCTTTATGGTTTAGAAGGTGCAGTGCAAGGAATGAAAGATTCACAATTATCCACTGAAACAAAACAAGATCTAAAAGAATTTTTTGCTGGACTATAAATCATTAAGATTCTGTTGCAAAATAGCATTTTATTACTCAAAATGGATTAGGTTTTTAATTAATATATACCGAACCATTAAGTAATGATTGTATCGCTATTTAGCAACAGTCTTTTTATGTAATAGAAATTATGTATAAAGCTAAATGATTTTTTATAAATATTATTCCGAATCTAACTCGTTTATAATTTTATTCATATTTTTCACCAAACCAAAACGATTATTCCATATTTTATACATATAGTATTCATATATTTGTTTTCCAGTCATTACATCATTATCAAAGGTTGAAATTGCATTTTCTGGAATTAGTAGTTTATACCCAAACTCAAAGGCAACTTTTATGGTAGCATCTACACAATATTCGGTTTGCATACCTGTAACAATTAATGTCTGGATTCCTTTGGAATCAAGATATTCCTTTAATCCTGTACCTTTAAAGGAACTATTATAGTTTTTTTCAAATATTTTCTCACTAGGTAAAGGTTTAATTGCATCATGGATTTGCCAACCGTTACTTCCATGTGAAAAGTCGCAAGAATCATCTTCTGTATGTTGTACATAGATAATTTCAATATTTTTCGAATGACACTCAGAGATTAATTGCTTTAGTGTCTGCAAAAAGAGATTCTTGTTATAGGGATTTTCACTGATTAATGCTTCTTGTACATCGACGATTAGTAATGCTTTGTTACTCATATGAAGTTCTCCTTTATATAATTTATTAGATTTATTAATAGATTTGAAAGTATAATCTTTTATCATATAGAATATCAGAAATTTACACAAAAAAGTTGGAATTTGTTATAGATTATGAATTATTTATATTATACTAATAAATTTCAAAAATTTTAAGGTTGAATCAGATACTGGTGCATTGGTTTTATATGCAAATCCAATCTCTCTTTTTCCTAATGATTTTTTTAATGGTATTTCTACTAGAAAACCATTTTCTAATTCTTCATTTACAAACTCTTTTATTACACAAGAGATGCCTAGACTTATTTTGGCAAATTCAATGAGTAGATCCATATTACTTACTTGTAAAATCTGATTTGTCTCTATGTGATTGGATAAAAAGTAATCATCTATATAAAGTCTTGTCATATTCTTTTCATCTAAGAGCATAATGTTAGCCACAGAAAAAAGGTCATCCATTGTAAATGTATCGTTTGATGTATTTTTATCCGTTGACCTTAAGTCCTTTTTTTGTGTTGTTTCTCTAACATCAAGGTTCTTTAAATAAGACTCTGTTGCAACAAAGACATCCTCAATTTCCTTAAGTTTATGAAACGCTAAGTTTTTTATGTTGTTAGGTTTACCAATTAAACCAATATCAATTTTATTCTGCTCAAGAAGTTCAAGTGTATGGAAGGTTGATTGACATTCTATTGTGACTTTTATATGTGGATATGTTTCTATAAAGCGTTTTAAGTAAGGTAATAAAATATATTTGCACAATGTAGTACTAACGCCGATTCTTAAGTGCCCGATTCCTAATTCGTTTATTCGTTTTATATTTTCTTCACCTTGGATTAAGGTATCAAACGCAGATTTTGTAAAATCATATAACAGTTTTCCTTCATCTGTTAATTGAACACCTTTTGATGTCCGGCGAAATAACGTAACATTTAAATTATCTTCGAGACGTTTAATAGCTTTACTAATCGCAGGTTGACTAATGTATAAATCTTTTGCAGCATGAGATATGCTTCCTGCTGCTGCAACAGTATTAAAAATGTGATACATTGATAGATTCGATTCCATGCTATTCTCCATAACTTATAGTTATATTAATTATTCTTAATATGTATTTTAATTATATCAAACCTTATGTTAAAATAGCAATAACAATTATTCGTATACTAAAAAATGGTGTAAGGGAGAGCAAAATGAATTATAGTATTGCAGTGATTCCTGGTGATGGAATCGGGCCTGAGATTATTACAGAAGCGAAAAAAGTTCTAGATAAGATTGGAAATAATTTTGGTCATAAATTTCAATACACAGAAGTATTAATGGGTGGTGTGTCAATCGATGCAACTGGGGTTCCATTAACAGACGAAGCTCTTGAAACTGCAAAGAAAAGTGATTCTGTATTACTTGGTGCGGTTGGTGGTAACGTAGGTCAGTCCAATTGGTATAGCCTTCCACCAAATCTTCGACCAGAAGCTGGATTACTTGCTATTAGAAAAGGATTGGGGTTATTTGCCAACTTAAGGCCTGCTGTTTTATTTGATGAATTAAAAAGTGCTTGTCCATTAAAGGATGAAATAATCGGTAAAGGTTTTGATTTTGTTGTAGTAAGAGAATTAACTGGTGGTCTATATTTTGGTGATAGAAAAACATTCGAAGAAAATGGCCTTCGTAAAGCCATCGACACATTAGTTTATGATGAAAACGAAATAAGAAGGATAGCCAAATGGGCTTTTGAAATTGCAGGGAAAAGAAACAAAAAAGTATGCAGTGTTGATAAAGCTAATGTAATAGATACTTCAAGACTATGGAGACAGGTAGTAAAAGAAGTATCTGCAGATTACCCGGATATTGAATTAACGGATATGTTAGTGGATAATTGTGCAATGCAGATAGTAAAAGATCCAAAACAATTTGACGTGATTCTCACAGAGAATATGTTTGGAGATATACTTTCTGATGAAGCAAGTATGGTAACTGGTTCCATTGGTATGCTAGCATCAGCAAGTCTTGGTGATACAAAACTTGGATTATATGAACCTAGTCATGGTTCAGCTCCAGATATTGCAGGACAAAATAAAGCAAATCCAATAGCGACGATACTTTCAGCTGCCATGATGTTACGTTATTCATTCGACTTAACCGAAGAAGCAGATAGTATTGAAAATGCTGTTAAAACAGTTCTTAAAAAAGGATACCGAACCATTGATATCATGTCAGAGGGCAATACATTAGTTGGTACAAAAGAGATGGGAGATTATATTGTAGCTGAATTGTAATGGTATTTGGTAATTACATATTGTTGTATTATTTAGTTTAAACGATAGTTAATCACCATTTGAGTGTGTAATAATCTAATGAGGCTGAACATTCTGTATGATGTAATAATGGATTAGAATATTGCTTGATATGGATTAGAATATTGCTTGATGAAATGATGGAGTAGAATATTGCTTGATGAAATAATGGATTAGAATATTGCTTGATGAAATGATGGAGTAGAATATTACATAATAGAATCATGTATTTAAATTTATATATCGGTTGCTTAGATATTCATCTTTTTAAAATACATAGCTAATAATGAAATTATGGGTTTAGACTCATATCAGATTACGAATGAATAGATAACTAAAAATCTTTATGGAGGATATTTATATGGGAATGACTATGACTCAAAAGATCTTAGCTGCACATACCGGATTAGACCATGTAGTAACTGGTCAATTAATTGAAGCTAATTTAGATTTAGTTTTAGGTAATGATGTTACAGCCCCAGTGGCAATACATGAGATGGAGAAAATGACAAAGAAAACTGTTTTTGATAAGGATAAAATAGCGTTGGTTCCAGATCATTTTACACCTAATAAAGATATAAAATCAGCAGAGCATTGTAAGTGTGTTCGTAATTTTGCCTTGGAACATGATATTACTAATTATTTTGAGATTGGTGAGATGGGTATAGAGCATGCATTATTACCTGAGAAAGGGCTAGTAGTTGCTGGAGATGTAGTCATAGGAGCTGATTCGCATACTTGTACTTATGGTGCATTAGGTGCGTTTTCTACCGGAGTTGGAAGTACGGATATGGCTGCAGGTATGGTTACTGGAAAGGCTTGGTTTAAAGTTCCATCTGCATTAAAATTTGTATTAACTGGTAAACCTGCAAAATGGGTTAGCGGTAAAGACATCATCTTGCATATTATTGGAATGATTGGTGTAGATGGTGCTTTATACAAATCCATGGAATTTGTAGGTGATGGGATTTCGCATTTAACCATGGATGATCGTTTTGCAATGGCCAATATGGCAATTGAAGCAGGAGCTAAGAATGGTATTTTCCCAGTGGATAACAAAACAATCGAATATATGAAAGAACACTCTAAAAAAGAATATACAATTTATGAAGCCGATGAAGATGCAGAGTATGATGAAACTTATATTATAGATTTGGCAACTTTAAAACCTACAGTTGCATTTCCACATTTGCCAGAGAATACAAAAACCATTGATTTGGTTGGTGAAGTCAAAATAGATCAAGTAGTAATCGGATCTTGCACCAATGGACGAATTGAAGATTTAAGAATTGCTGCAAAAGTTTTAGAAGGGCGAAAAGTTGCCAAAGGAATGAGAGTTATTGTATTTCCAGCTACTCAGGCAATTTATCTACAAGCTATGGAAGAAGGACTGTTAGCAACATTTATAAAAGCTGGAGCAGTGGTTAGTACTCCAACTTGTGGTCCTTGTCTTGGAGGCCATATGGGGATTTTAGCAGCTGGCGAAAGAGCAGTAGCTACTACAAACCGTAATTTTGTTGGACGAATGGGACATGTGGAATCGGAAGTATATCTTGCGAGTCCTGCTGTTGCAGCAGCAAGTGCAGTCACAGGTAAGATTTCTGGACCAAGTGAATTGGGATTATAAGATTATAACTAGATATTTAAATTATAGATGGAGGTTATTATGAAAGCACATGGAACAGTACACAAATATGGTGATAATGTAGATACGGATGTTATTATTCCAGCAAGATATTTAAACTCATCAGATCCACAAGAATTGGCTAAAAAATGCATGGAAGATATTGATCCAGAATTTATAAATCGTGTAAAGACTGGTGATATAATAGTTGCAAATAAGAATTTTGGTTGTGGTTCGTCAAGAGAACATGCACCAATTGCAATTAAAGCTGCTGGTATCAGTTGTGTCATTGCAGAAACCTTTGCAAGAATATTTTATCGAAATGCAATTAATATTGGACTTCCAATTATTGAATGTGTGGAAGCTGCAAAAGCAATCGAAGCAGGGGATGAAGTGGAAGTAGATTTTGACAATGGAATTATTTATGATAGAACAAAAGGAACACAGTATCAAGGTCAAGCTTTCCCTGAATTTATGCAAAAGATTATTAAAGCAGAAGGGTTAATAAATTATATTAATAATTATAATTAAGATAATTTCGACATAAGTCTGTTCATAAAATCCTATAATACAGTTTAAAGAAAAGTTGATGCAATAAATAGTATTCTTACCAGTGATATACTTGGTCAATACTTTGTTGCATCAACTTTCTTTTAATAGTATTATAACAGTTCTTTATGATATCATTTTAATCGAATTAAATTTATAGCTAATCTGTTGTAATAACTTGGGAAAAGTGGTAAAATAATTTAAAATAGAGCGTTTGTACCAAGAAAACAGCTCAGTTTAGATTACTTAAATAAATATAGAGATAGGTGAATTATGAGAGATTATATTATAGTTACAGACTCTACAGCAGATCTTCCAGGCTATTTAGTGAAGGAATTAGGTATACAAACAATACCATTAACATTTGAATTAGAAGGTGTAAGTTATAAAGATGAACCGGAAAATGGTGGATTAAGCCTTCATGAATTTTACGAAAGATTACGTAAAGGAGAAAAGTCAGTTACTTCCTTAGTGAACACAGAGGCATTTCTTGTATTCTTTGAATCACTAATACAAACAGGAAAAGATATCTTATATATTGCCTTTTCATCCGCTTTAAGTGGAACATATAATTCATCATTATTAGCAAGGGAAGAACTCTTAGAGAAGTACACAGATTCAAAAATTTATTGTATTGATTCAAAAGCAGCATCTGCAGGTGAAGGATTATTAGTTTATACTGCAGCAAAGAAAAAGGCGGAAGGATTAAATATTGATGATTTAAATGATTGGGTTATTAACAATAGACTCAATCTATGCCATTGGTTTACTGTTGATGATTTAAATCATTTAAAACGTGGTGGTAGGGTAAGTGCTTTTAGTGCAAGTATTGGTACTGCTCTAAATGTGAAACCTATTTTACATGTTGATAATGAAGGCCGTCTAATTCCTATGGAAAAAGTAAGAGGCCGTAAAAAATCTCTATATGCGCTTTTAAATCATATGATAGAAACTTGTACGAATCCGGAAGAGCAGGTAATATTTATAGGACATGGTGATTCCTTAGAAGATGCAGAATTATTAGCAGAACTTATTCGTGAAGAATTTAATGTGAAGGGTTTTGTAATTAATACAATTGGACCAGTAATTGGAACGCATTCTGGACCAGGTACGATTGCGTTATTTTTCTTTGGAAAAGAAAGATAAGAAAGCAGATTGGACCATTTCATTATGAATGTTTATTATACGGTAGATTGATTAATCAGTAATATCATAAATAAAATGAATAGCGCATGGCAGGTCTATTTAAAACATGCCATGCGTTTATTATTATAAAATATCAAAATATGAATCCTTCATTCTTTTTCTTGCATCTTGCGAATCTTCTCAAGAGTTGGTGGATTGTATTCAATTGGGTATCCAAGACAAGCCACTGCGGATGTAGCCGATGCAAAACTAACTATTTCATAATCATTCATTCCTTCATTTAAAGCATAAATAGTACCAGCTTTAAAACAATCACCAGCACCTAGAGTACTAATTGGAGTAATTGGGTAAGTTTTATAATATTTAATTGGTTCCCCTTTTCTTCCATACATTATGGGTTTGGATCCCATTGTAAAAATAACAAGACCATCCGTATTTTCTGTATATTTATGGTGTAATTCTTCATAACTTAAATTTGGGTAATGATCATCTAGAAAGGAATGTGAAATCGCATTGATTTCACAATAACGGTTGATATCGCTATCATATTCACAATCAATGGTTGCATATTTTGTACCGGTCTCTCTACAGTATCTAACAACTAACATAGTTTCGTCCATAAAAAATGGATCAAGTGCAACGACATTAGCAGCTTCAATATCCTTAATTGATGGAGTATTCCAGTGTTTTTTATTAAAGTACTCACCGAAACTACCAAAGATAGTGCGTGTATCCTTATCAATAAATACATAATCTAAGCATCCATCATAAGTATTGTCATAGGTTAATCGAGAGATATCTACATTTAACTTATGAAAACATTCTCTGTTAATGGGTTCAGTTATAGTTCCTAGATGGGTTCCATCAAGTATTAATTTGCATCCTAGATTTGCTAAAACAATAGCAGCTGTTCCAGTTTCACCACCAGTTAGTATGTACCTTTTATGGATATCTCCATATCCTTCCGCTTTTGGAAAGTTGTTACTTAATAAGAAACTATTGGTTACAAGTATCATACCATACATATAAATTGTTTTTTCTTCCATAGTAAACACCTCTTTATTATTTTGTATGACTTAATTTGATGTTACAATTGCCTAAATTATATTACCTTTTTGTTTAATAGAATCTTAATGACTGTATTTAATGGTTGTTTTATAGTATTTAGGATATTTTACCATATATTATATTTGTTTTAAATGTATTATTTTAGTTGATAATTAGATTAATCACACGTGTTTTATAATTCTAATGCAAATATTGTGCTGGCACTATGATTTGTAGTGTTATAGCAGATTGGAGAGTTATTATGAAATTAACATTTTTAGGAGCAACCCATGAAGTAACTGGAAGTTGTTATTACTTGGAGGCATGTGGTAAACACATTTTAATTGACTATGGATTAGAGCAAGGTAAGGATACATATGAAAATCAAGATATTCCTGTACCAGCAGCTAGAATAGACGCTGTTTTATTAACACATGCTCACATGGATCATGCAGGCAAATTACCAGTATTATATGCAAATGGATATAGAGGTAAGATTCATGCAACCAAAGCAACCAGTGCATTATGTGAGATTATGCTGCAAGATAGTGCTCACATACAGATGTTTGAAGCTGAATGGCGAAATCGAAAAGGAAAACGTACTGGTGAAAATCCTTTTATCCCATTATATACCATGGAAGATGCTTATGGAGCTATCCGATGCTTTACTTCTCATAGTAAAAAAAGATAGTATTCTCTGGTGATATCGGAAACTCCAATCAACCTTTAATTAAGGATCCACAATTTATTAAAGAAGCAGATTATGTAGTGATGGAATCCACTTATGGAGATAGAAACCATGGTGAAAAGCCAGATTATCTTAAAGAATTAACAGAGATTATACAAACTACTTTTGATCGTGGAGGTAATGTAGTAATTCCATCTTTTGCAGTTGGTAGAACACAAATACTTCTATATTATATACGAAAAATCAAAGCAGAAGGGCTTGTAACAGGACATGGTAATTTTAAAGTATATGTAGACAGTCCATTATCCAATGAGGCAACCCAGATTTTTAATGAAAATATAACGGATAATTTTGACCAGGAAGCTTTGGAGTTGGTACAAAAAGGGATTAATCCGATTACATTTCCAGGGCTACGTACAACAATTACATCAGATGAGTCCAAGGCGATTAATTCTGACGACGATTGTAAGGTGATTATTTCAGCAAGCGGTATGTGTGATGCTGGCCGTATTAGACATCATTTAAAGCATAATTTATGGAGAACTGATAGTACTATATTATTTGTTGGTCATCAATCCACAGGCACACTAGGACAAATGATATTAGATGGTGCAACAGAAGTAAAACTTTTTGGCGAGATTATTCAAGTAAATGCAGAAATACGTAAATTATCTGGTATAAGTGGTCATGCAGATAAAGCTGGTTTGATTAACTGGTTACAACATTTTGATCCAAAACCAAAACGAGTATTTGTAACTCACGGTGATACTTCAGTGTGTGATTTATTTACTGAGTGTTTAAAAAATGAATATGATTACAATGCGGTTGCACCTTTTAGTGGTGAAACTTATGATTTAACTTTAAATACTTGTGTTGAAAAAGGAAAAGTAATCGAAGTCCAAAGTAAAGGCGAGAAGAAACATGCGATATCAACTGTTTACGAGAGATTAATCAATGCTGGTAAGAGATTGATGGTTGTTATTCAGCATAATGAAGGTGGAACAAATAAAGATTTGGCTAAATTTACGGATCAAATTAATTCTTTATGTGATAAATGGGATAGATAATTTCCTTATTAATAGATACGGAATTAAGTTATGAAATTATTGAAACAAAACTAGTTAAAGCTTATTAAATATTTTTATATTAATGAAAGAAAGTCATACTGATAGGTAACCCATTGTTGGTTATGTTAACATTGGGATACAATCATTATGACTTTCTTTGTTTATAAATTTATTTAAAATCTATACTATTCTATAATCAAAAATCAATAATTTCTAATACTTCCTCTAAAGATTTAATTATATAATCTGGCTTTATATCATGGTTCCATTCTACATTAGCTCTATTGATCCAACATGTTTTTATGCCTACTCGGTTTGCTCCAATAATATCTGACGCGGAATCACCAATGTGTAGAATTTTACTTGGTTTCACTGAATAATTATTTATAACTTCTTTAAATATTTTACTACCTGGGTCATTTTTATAGGATCGAATCTCTTCTGATATGAATATTTGATCGAATGGATACTTTTTAATTAAAGTTGATACCATATCAAAATCAGCATCAGAAATCAAACAAATCGGTATCTTGTTCTTTAATAATTTGAAAAATGTTTCAACATCGTTATATGGTGTTGCTTTTGTATGTTCATCCAAAAATATTTGAACTGCTTCTTTTGCGTCAAATAAAATGTTCATTTCATGAAATACAGTTTGAAAGAATGGTTCAAACATAGTTTTTATGTTAATAAATTCAATATTGCTTGTAGAAAATTTCTGAAATCCATAAAATACATTCTTATTCACAGAATTTGCGCATTCAAGCGCTAAGGATTCATTATAATTATCATTTAAAATTCTTTTCCATATATGCGGAATTCTTGTATCTACATTGACTAATGTTTGAAACATATCAATACTTAATAATTCAAATCTCATAGTTACTCCCATAAAATTACTTTATTATATATTTTACTTTGACTTCTCTATCAATATATCATTATAAATCTCATCTATCACAGCTTCATCAAGCTTTTTCTCAAGAAAAAATTCTACTGCATATTTAGCTTGAGCAACTAACATCTCAAGGCCATTTATTGCCTTAATACCTAATTCTTCTGCTTGTAATAGCAATTTTGTTTTTAAAGGATTATAAATGATATCAATAACAGCTTCGCAGTTTTTATACAAGGAGACATCAATAGGGCGTTCATCTACATTAGGATACATACCTACAGGGCTTGTATTAATAATTAAATTTGCATTAGAATGGCTATGAAAACACTCTTCATAGGAAATAGCCCCATTACCAGACGTTTTTTTCACGATAACAATATCCTTGGCTTTTAGATCATTTAATACAGCGATAATTGCCTTCGCACCACCACCATTACCTAGTACTATCACTTTTTTACCCTGAATCTCCACACAATTATGCACCAAGGTATATAAAAAGCCGGAATAGTCAGTGTTATATCCAACTAACCTTCCATTTTTGTGTACAATCGTATTCACAGCACCAATTTGCTTGGCGTGTTCATCTATTTCATCTAAATATGGTATAACATCACTCTTATAAGGAATCGTAACATTAATAGCTTTAAAATCCCTAGCTTCCATAAAATTATGAAAATCATCTCTTGTTAAAGGGTTTATTTCATAAGAATAGTCAGCCAATTTTTCGTGTATCGGCTTTGAATAACTATGTCCTAACTTTTCTCCAATTAATCCATATTCCATTACATATCCTCCTACTATTTATTAAATTTTTAAAATTAGTTTTATTAAAATTAGATTTATAAAATTGATATATTTAAATTAGATATTTAAATTGATATTTTTTATGTATTATATATATTAGTTTTTTATGTAATTAAAATTTCTCCCCAAAAGTTGAATTAGTCAATTTGCACATACACAACCTTAACTAAGAGTGATGCAAATAGAAGTTAGTGAACAACTGTTATGAAGTCGTTGGTACTTAGACCCTGTATTTTAGGGTCTTATGTACCACTACGAACTTCATCAAGCGAGAGCGTGTTGTGAACAAACTTCTATTTGCATCACTCTCTTCAAAGAATACTAAGTGCAAATTGACGTAGCCAATTAATAAAAGATATTTTGAACCCATGATTCTATTTATTGTAATTAAGAATAATATAGACAAGTTATTTTTGCAAGCAAAATAAGGTCATATTTTTAATAGGTGGACATATATTGTTCTAAAGGAGGAAGGAAAGAGATGAATAAAAAAGACGAGCTGTTAAAAATATTTTCAATTAAACTTCGAACCATTCTCTTTAGAGTAAGTCTTAATTATGATTTACTTCAAGAAATTAGGCTTCGAGTAAACGCACCACTCATAGTTATTTATGATAATGTAGAGTACTTTATTTCTAACCAATCCCAAATGATAACCAATAATTCAGATTCCTACATGATTACAAAAAATGAAGTTAGAGAAACAATGGAATACATTAGCAACTATTCCTTATATGCATTCGAAGAGGAACTAAAACAAGGTTTTATTACCATTACCGGAGGTCATCGTGTCGGTATTATGGGAAAAGTAGTGTTAGAAGATAATAAAATAAAAAGTATGAAACATATATCATTTATTAATATTCGTCTGTCACATCAAGTAAAAGGTTGTGCAGATAAAGTGATACCATACATAACCAATAGAGAAAACAATGATTGCTACCACACGCTAATTATATCTCCACCTAGATGTGGGAAAACCACACTTCTTAGAGATGTAATTCGTCAATTATCAGATGGGACAAAATATTTTCCAGGGCTTACCATCGGAGTAGTGGATGAACGTTCAGAGATTGGAGCTTGCTATATGGGTATACCCCAAAATGATTTAGGTATACGTACAGATGTTTTGGATTGCTGTCCAAAAGCCAAGGGAATGTTAATGCTAATAAGATCCATGTCACCTAGAGTAATTGCCGTGGATGAAGTTGGTTCAGGGGAAGATATTGATGCAATCGAATATGTTATGAACTGTGGTTGTAAGTTAATAGCTACTGTTCATGGTAATTCTATTGATGATATTAAAAGCAAACCAATTCTTGGAAAGCTAGTTCGTGAGAAATTATTTGAGCGATATGTATTACTCAATAACCTTGATGGTGTGGGTCATCTGGAAGAAATCTATGATGAACATGGAATGAGAATATATTAAATAATTTAGTCATATATCGTGAAAGGAGAGCATACAAATTGATTTATATAAAAATAATTGGATGTATACTTATTGTTTCGTCATGTATTGGGATGGGTCTTTATTTTAGTGGTGAGTTAAAAACAAGAATTTCAGATTTAAAGGAGTTGCGGAAACTTATTTTTTTATTACGTGGGGATATAAGATATGCAAATACTCCATTGCCAGAAGCAGTACAAGCTTTATCCATACGACATGAAGGTAAATATAAGCGTTTTTTAATGAAAATTGCTGAACGGTTGAATGAGTTAGGTGGAGTTTCATTTTGTACAATATGGAAAGAAGCAGTAAACAAAGATTTGGGCAACACATCATTAAGCAAAAAAGACTTAATTAATCTTGGACAACTGGGTGAGAATCTAGGGTATTTAGACAAAGATATGCAGATTAATACTTTAGATTTATTCATATCACAATTAGAAGAAGAAATAAAAGAAATATCTAAAAATGTGAAAGAAAAATCTTATCTGTATAATACCCTTGGAGTTATGGGAGGATTATTCATTACAATCATAATGTTGTGATAAATACTTTAGAGAATCAACATTTGCAAGGAGGATCACATGACTATCAACCTGATATTTAGGATTGCAGCAGTTGGTATATTAGTTTCTGTTTTAAACCAAGTTTTAAAGCAATCTGGAAGAGAAGAACAGGCTTTTTTGACCACGTTAGCAGGATTAATTTTAGTTTTATTTTGGATTGTACCGTACATTTCTGAGTTATTTGAAATTATTCAAAATTTATTTACTCTTTAAAGAGAAAGAAAAGTGAATTGTTTTAATGTTTCACTATGAAAATATGCAATGGCCCAAAGTTAACAGGTTATGAAGAAAGGCATGGTTATTATTATGGTACAAATTGCTCTTATAGGTATTATTGTTGTGCTAATGGCAATTCAATTTAAAAATACGAAATCGGAATATGCACTTTACATAAGCCTTGTCGGATGTATGTTAATTTTTTACCTAGGTATCAATAAATTAGATGTTATTATAAACAGCATAAAGAAAATTCAAACCTATATTAATTTTAATCAAACCTATATATCAATTTTAATTAAAATAATAGGTATAACATATATTGCTGAGTTTTCATCAAATATTTGCAAAGATTCAGGACATACTGCTGTTGCAAACCAGATAGAACTGGTAGGTAAACTAACTATACTAGCAACAGGAATGCCAATACTTATGGCATTATTGGATACTATCAATGAATTTTTGACAGCGTAATATTGCAGTTATTTAGGAATCATCTGCAATGCTAGTATAGAGGAGGATTCTTAATATGAGACAAGTTCCATTCCATAAAAATCGAATTTTATCAATTCAACGGGTGAAGTCAAAATCAAAGCTTTTGTTATTTGTTGTCCTATTCCTAATCTTATTTGTTGCACCAAAAAAGGCTTATGGGGCAGAAGAGAAAACCATAGACAATTCTGATTTTGATTATAATGAGATACAAAAAGTTGTAGATGACGTATTAAATTCAGATGAGAAAATAAATTTTGAAGAATATGTTACAGGATTAGTAACTGGGGAAACAAAGTTCTCTCTAAAAGATATTGGCAATGATATAAAGACAGGAATTATAAATGAAATCAAAGCAAATATTGGCACATTAACTAGTTTAATCTCAATTGCTATTGTAGCAGCAGTGTTCACAAATTTTTCGCATGCATTTTCCAATAGCCAAGTGGC
>JARBTX010000035.1 GCA_029239975.1 Anaerocolumna sp. | reverse complement strand
TGGCATAGTCATTACTTGCTGCATACTAGTTACAGCCCCCATTACAGCAATTGCAACATTGCCACCATAATATAATAGACTTTTATTAATTACTATATTAATAACACTTGTACTTACTTGATTAAAAAAGGAAGGAAGTCCAGCTAATGCAATTTTAGGAATCAGATTTCTGTTTAATCTTAAACTTTTAAGTTTTAATCTTATATTACTTCTATATAAAAAATAAGACAAACCCCAAATAGCGGATAAAGCTTGTCCTCCAACAGTAGCCAACGCAGCTCCCGTCATCCCTAAATGAAATACAAAAATCAGTATATAGTCAAATATAATATTAAAACCAGCTCCAATAAACATAGAAAACATAGCAGACTTTGGACTTCCGTCTGCTCTCATAAAATGATTGCATCCAACAGCAGGTCCTTGTGCAATGGATGCATAAAGTATAATATTCATATACTCTTTCGCATAAGGCATAACTTCGTCATTTGCTCCAAAAAGCCTTAATAAAGGTTCTAATTGCCACAATGCAATAATCATAAATAATAAAGACGATATAAAAATCATTGCAATACCATTACCCAATATTTTTTCTGCTCCGTCTCTATCTTTTTCACCAAGTTTAATTGAAAACAATGCTGCTCCGCCAGCACCAAACATTAATGCCAATCCCATCATAATCATCATAATCGGGAAAGAAACTGTCAAGGCAGTTAATCCTAATGACATAAGTCCCCTTGCTTGTCCAATAAACATACGATCTACTATGTTATATAATGCATTTACTAACATTCCTATGGTGGCCGGAATTGAGAATTGCAACAAAAGCTTGCCAATATCGTCTGATCCCAATCTATCCTGTCTATTACTATCTTTGTTTTTTTCTGGCATTATTATATCTCCTATTATTAATAAAACATAATTATATCTCATTTTTTTCTATTTCTTATTAAGTAATTGCGAAACATCAAAGATGTCCTTATTAATTATGCAGATTTGCAATTTCCTATTATCTCTTATATATAAAAAATTATCATTATACTTACAAGTCTATTTTATTTATTTCATGGATATTTTTCATAGTAAAATCATATTTTATTCTATGAATGTAATCATTCATAAAATATATTTTTCTTATTAATAGAATATTTTTTATAACGAGATAACATAATATACAAGTATTTGTCAATTTAGCAAATCGAAATAAGTCGAATGAAAAAAATCTTCTTTTCATCTAGGACAGCCTGTGCTATAATGATAATTGGTGATAATATCGTCCCAAGAAACTCATTTACGAAATATTTTTGCATGAAATGTCCCTTAGTTTAACATACTAAGAAAAAGGGACTCACAATTATGTAAATAGTTTCTTTTTTTATTGTATAATCTGAGCAACCAAACCCATGGAGGAATATGATGAACGAAGTAGCACATAATTTTGAAGAAAAATTAAGAGAGTTATTAGCCTATGCTAATGATAATAAAGGTGTTGTTGATGTCGGTAAGGTAAATGATTTTTTTAAGGAATTAAACCTTGATGTTAGACAAATTGATAAAATCTATGAATATCTAGAAGCACATAATATCGTTGTTCTTAATCCTATCGAAGAAGATGATCCGGATGATGAAATAATATTAGAATTAGAAGATAGTGATGAAGCTGCATTACTAGAATTTGACGATTTTTCCTCTATCGGTGCTATGTCTGATGACCCAGTTAAATTATATTTAAAAGAAATCGGAAGTTATCCTCTCCTTTCTGTAGCAGAAGAAATTGAATTAGCAAAGAAAATTGAAGAGGGTGATGAAAATGCTAAAAAAATATTAGCAGAATCCAATCTTCGTCTGGTTGTTAGTATTGCAAAACGTTATGTAGGTAGAGGTTTATCATTCCTAGACCTAATTCAAGAAGGTAATTTAGGTTTAATTAAAGCTGTAGATAAATTTGATTATAATAAGGGTTATAAATTCAGTACTTATGCTACTTGGTGGATTCGTCAAGCTATTACAAGATCCATTGCTGACCAATCACGTACCATTCGTATACCGGTACATATGTCTGAAGTAATTAATAAGACTTATCGAGTATCTAGGAGTCTTCTTCAAGAATTAGGAAGAGAACCTTCTGAGCAGGAAATCGCAGATGCAATGAAGCTTCCTATCGAAAAGGTTAGAGAAATACTAAAAGTTTCTGCTGACCCAATTTCACTTGATACACCAATTGGTGAAGAAGATGACAGTCATTTAGGTGATTTTATAAAAGATGATTCGATTATGGGACCGGAAGATGCAGCATCTTATTCTGTATTACAAGATCAGATATCAAAATTATTAGAAACTCTAACTGAAAGAGAACAAAGAGTATTAATTTTAAGATTTGGCTTAAAAGACGGAAGAACAAGAACATTAGAGGAAGTTGGTAAAGAATTTAACGTAACTCGTGAGAGAATTCGCCAGATTGAAGCAAAAGCATTGAGAAAATTAAGACATCCAAGCAGAGCTAGAATGCTAAAAGGTTATGACATTATGTAATCTGTCAAAAGTATAAGTAGATACTTTATGATAATAATCTATTATGTAATAAGCAAAAGCTTAAAAAATAAGTAACTAGCTTAAAAATAAGTAAATGATATTATTTACTTTGCGAATCCAGCTGTACTAGGATTCGCAGTGTTTTAAGCATCATGGAGGTTAGTATGAGGCGAATTATTTTAATGGTTATTAGAAGTATTTTTCAATTGCCATATTGGTTATTTATTATATTTCGGTATTGTAATGTTGAAAAATATGATGAACAAAAAAGATATACATTTTTACACCGCTTAACTACCATTGTTAATCGTCGGGGGCGAGTTACAGTGGAATGCCATGGTATCACAAATTTACCAAAAGAAACTGGATATATATTATATCCAAATCATCAGGGTTTATTTGATGCATTAATTGTATTAGAAACTCACGAACGTCCTTTTGCAACCGTTTCTAAAAAAGAAGTTGAAAATATTTTCTTTCTGAAACAGATTTTTAATATACTACAATCAAAATTTATAGACCGTGATGATGTTAGACAGTCCATGAAAATCATGATTGAAGTGACAAAAGAAGTAAAAGAAGGTCGTAACTACTTAATCTTTCCTGAAGGAACTAGATCAAAGAATAAAAATCAAATTCAGGAATTTAAAGGTGGCAGCTTTAAAAGTGCAATGAATGCAAAATGCCCAATTGTTCCAGTTGCAATTATAGATTCTTATAAAGCTTTTGATACCAACTCCATAAAAAAATTAACAGTTCAAATCCATTACTTAAAACCACTTTATTATGAAGATTATAAGGATATGAAATCCGGTGAAATAGCTACCATAGTTTCTGATATGATAAGAGAAACAATTGCTAACTATGAGTCAAAATAATCTTTTCATAAACATAACTAACATATTTAACATAATCAACGCATTTAACGTAAACCAACGTATATAACATAAACCGACGTATTTAACGTAAACCAACGTATTTAACTTAAACCCACGTATTTAACGTAAACCAACGTATTTAACATAAACCGACGTATTTAACGTAAACCAACGTATTTAACATAAACCGGCGTATTTAACGTAAACTATTTAACATAAATTAGGATGAACACTCTTTCTATAAATGACTTTCAAGTTTATTTATAGAAAGAGTGTTTTTTTGGTGTATCTATTGCATTATAATCCCGATTCGTACATTTTTACTTTACATTTATTATGCGTTTTTCGTTCATTTATCATACATTTATAAAGCTTTTTATTGACTCATTATTGTTTATCCGTTATATTATACTTAAGGTTAAAGAAAAGAAAAACCTATTCGAAACTCATATGGTTTCGCTATTGACTAAGTTAAAAGTTAGGTAATTGTGAGACATCAAATTTGTAATTGCTTTGTATACAATTAACAATTTTATAGTTGAATCTTATCCGCAAGGGCAACTAAAACTAGAAAATTCGTATTAATCATATACTAAACTCAATTACCTATATCGTTTCACAATTGCCTATAGTTAAAACGTATTTGAAAGGAGAACCTATGTCAATCATATTTGATAAAGAACATAACCTATTTCACCTAAAATCAGAGGGATTCAGTTATATTATGCAGGTTTTAGATATTGGCTATTTAACTCATCTTTATTGGGGAAAACCAATACGTAATTTTTCATCTTTTCACAAATCTTTGCATGATGCACATGTAAATCTTGATGCATTAGCGCAAGAGTATGCAGTATATGGCACTGGAGACTTTAGAACTCCTACTTTAGAAGTTCAGCAGGAAAATGGTTCCACAGTAGGTGAACTTAAGTATGTAAGTCACGTAATTATGAATGGAAAACCTTCTATTGCACCACTTCCATCCACTTATATCGAAGTACCGGAAGAGGCAGATAGTTTAATTATTACACTTGCTGATCAAGCATCTGGTTTAACAGTAGAATTAACTTATACTGTATACCAAGCTTTAAACGTACTTACTCGTTCAGCTAAATTAATTAACAAAAGAACAGATGGAGAATACTTAAAAGTCGGACGTGCATTAAGCTTTTGTATCGATTATGAACATTCCAACTACGAATTGTTACAGTTATCTGGAGCATGGTGTAGAGAAAAGCATATCTATAGACGTGAGTTAGTACCTGGATTACAATCTGTTGATTCCAAGCGTGGATTTAGTAGCCATCAACAAAGTCCTTTCATAGCTTTGACAAGTAAAAATACCACTGAAAAAAATGGTGAAGTATATGGATTTAATCTGGTTTATAGCGGAAGCTTCTTAGCTGAAGTGGAAGTAGATCAATTTTATAGTGCACGTGTTCAAATGGGTATTAATCCTTTTGATTTTGCATGGGTTTTAAAAGCAGGTGAAAGTTTACAAACTCCTGAAGTTGTTATGGTGTATTCAGATAAAGGCTTGGGACAAATGTCTAGAACTTATCATAGATTATATCGTAAAAGATTATGTCGTGGATTGTATCGTGATACCGAACGCCCAATCTTAATTAATAACTGGGAAGCTACTTACTTCAATTTTACGGAAACAAAAATCGAAGAAATTGCAACTACTGGAAAAGAATTAGGAATGGAATTATTCGTACTTGACGATGGTTGGTTTGGTAAACGTGATTCCGATAACTGTTCACTTGGTGATTGGATAGTAGATAAAAAGAAACTTCCGAATGGACTCGATACCTTAGCACAAAATATTGTAAATAAAGATATTCGTTTCGGCTTATGGTTTGAACCAGAAATGATTTCACCAGATAGCGATTTATATCGTGAACATCCAGACTGGTGTCTACATGTTCCAGAACGAACTCCAATGTCTACACCATCTCAACGCAATCAGTTGGTACTAGATTTAAGTCAGGAAGAAGTTTGTAATAAAGTCATAGATATGCTATCTAATATATTATCCACTGCTCCTATCTCCTATGTAAAATGGGATATGAACCGCCCACTTACAGATATGGGATCTGCGAAGCTAGCAAAAGAACAACAAAGAGAAATTGCTCACCGCTATGTACTAGGTTTATATCACATTCTTGAAACAATAACAACTAAGTTTCCAAATGTACTTTTCGAAAGTTGTGCATCAGGTGGTGGACGTTTTGATCCAGGTATGCTTTACTATATGCCACAAACATGGACTAGTGATGATACAGATGCGGTAGAACGCCTTAAGATTCAATATGGTACTAGTTTAGTATCACCAGCAATTACAATGGGCTCACATATCTCTGCTTCTCCAAATCATCAGGTAGGACGTACTACTAGCTTAGATTTCCGTGGTCATGTTGCAATGGCAGGAAATTTCGGTTATGAGTTAGACTTAACTAAATTTAGTGAAGAAGAAAAAGAGCTTGTAAAAAGCCAAGTTGCTTTCTACAAAACAATTCGTCCTATTATTCAATTTGGTGACCAATATCGTTTATTAAGCCCATTTGAGGACAATCAAACTGCATGGATGTATGTAAATGAAGATCAAACAGAAGCTGTAGTATTTTTCTACCGAGTTTTATCAAAACCGCATACATTATTTACAAAATTAAAATTAGATGGCTTAAATCCATTTTATAATTATCAAATCAATGATTCTGATGTTATATTAGGTGGAGATGAATTAATGGATAGTGGAATCTTACCAGAAAATCTACATGGTGATTTTGCAAGTTGTTGTTGGAAATTAAAAGCCGTAAAATGTTGTAAAGAATAAATAGCATTAACGAATTAATATTGTTTAAACCATGAAAGATAACATACCAAAATAAATGAAATACATCTCATAATTTTATTGAGACATTTTGTTTATTATCTTTCATGGTTTTTATTTATATATGTGTAATAAATCCATAGAATAATTCCATGTCTATCATATCCGTAGCGCAAAAACATATATTTATAATAAATTTAATTTGAGGATATTTATGCTGATACATATTGTTCAGCCTGGAGATACTATACTATCGATTGCAAGTTCTTATGGTGTAGCGGTTAATGACTTGGTACGGGATAATGGTATTACAAATCCGTATGATTTAGTGATTGGGCAAACTATCGTAATTGTTTATCCCAGTGAGATATATACTGTTAAGGAAGGCGATACGTTAGAGAGCATAGCAAATCAATTTAATATTACTGTAATACAGTTATTACGAAACAACCCAAATCTTGCAGATAGTAATACACTTAACCCAGGTGAATCTTTGATTATAAATTATGCAGATGTTAAACTAAAGTCTATAACTACGAATGGGTTTGCTTATCCCTTCATTGATAGAAATATCCTAAGAAAAACCTTGCCATATCTTACGTATCTGTCCGTTTTTGCTTACACCATTACCTTTGAAGGTGGCTTAGTTGACATTGATGATCGAGAGATTATTCGAACTGCAAAGCAATTTAGCGTTGTTCCAATTATGATTGTTTCTACTGTAACTGTTCGTGGAGAAGGTAATTTCGAAGTTTCTCATGAAATCTTAACGAATGAAGAAAAAAAAAATATTTTAATAATGAACATACTAAATGTATTAGAAACAAAGGGGTATTTTGGTGTAAACTTAAGTTTAGAATATATTCTACCAAGTGACTTACAAGAATATTCTGATTTTATTGTTGCTGTAACAAACGCCATTAAGCCATTGGGTTATTTTGTTTTTGTTACTATCACACCAAAATCAGTAACATCAGTTGAAGGTACCATATACCAAGATATAGATTTTAGACAAATTGGAATGGTTACTGACTCTACTCTTCTTTTTATCTATGAATGGGGATATACCTTTGCTCCACCTGGTGGTAATATTACTGAAGATGTTGCCAGGCTTTATTTAAATTATATCACAACACAAATACCATCTGAGAAAATATCAATTGGTCTTCCTGTTATAGGATATGATTGGCAACTACCCTTTATTGAAGGAGAATCCTGGGCAAGGTCACTGACCACTACATCAGCAATTGAATTGGCCAAAGAAAAAGATGTTATCATTCAATATGATGAGACTTATAGAGCACCTTATTTTTATTATCTAGATAATATTTATGGTGCTGATGTTTTACATATTGTATGGTTTAAAGATGCAAGAAGTGTTAAGGTTGTCTCAGATTTTATACTAGAATATAACTTCAATGGTATGAGCACCTGGAATATCATGAATTATTTCGCCCAAATGTGGCTAATCCTAAATTCACAATATGATATTATTACCATTAATTATAGATTATCTTTTACTGAAAACGAACTTGAATTAGAGCTGTAACATATTGATTAGTGAAACGCCTGCTTTCTTTAAAAGTAGGCGTTTTATTATTGTTTTAATACATATTACTTATCAAATTCTGGGTTAAATGCATAGAAGTTCTTGGAGTCTAACTTATCTTGAACGATACGTAATGATTCACCAAATCTTTGATAGTGAACAATTTCTCTCATTCTTAAGAAACGAATTGGATCAACAACATCAGGATCTTTAACCATACGAAGGATATTATCGTAAGTGGTTCTAGCTTTTTGCTCTGCTGCCATATCTTCGTGTAAATCAGTAATTGGATCACCTTTTGACTGGAAGAACGTTGATGAGAATGGCATTCCACTAGCAGCTTGTGGCCATAAACCTAATGTATGGTCAACAAAATAAGTTTCAAAACCAGCTGCTTTAATTTCTTCAATCGTTAAATTTTTTGTTAATTGATGAACAATAGTACTAACAATTTCCATATGAGCAAGTTCTTCTGTACCTATATCCGTATCGATATGATACCATTTAGACGATTCGAAAACACCATTTTTCAGGTGAATGCTTTAAGTAAACTTCAATTCTATCCTGCCCAAATACAACAACCCTTTCTAAAATGGCTTGATAAAAAGCATCACTCCATTCATCACCATTTACTATACCTGTAATTGTATTTATACTGACAAGTATATTACTTTCATTAAGATTTTTATCCTTATCTTTGTTAAAGTTATATTCAACACTTGTAACCTTATCACCAACTTTATTTACAACCTTTGTATCTTCCTTACTTATCTGTTTGTCTATATTACGTCGGGTTGATTTCTTAGTTAACTCTTGGTTGTGTATATCAATCTCTATATCTAATTTATCTCTTTGTTTTAAAAATTCATCTTTTGTAATGCTATTTTCTATGTATAGCTCAATCAATTTTTCTTTCTTTATATTGATTTTATTTATTTTGGTAGTTAACTTCTCTATTGCTTTTTCATTTGTCGCGCTAGAGTCAGACTCATTTATTACTGTGTTTATATTTATTATCAAGTTATTTAAAATGAATTTATTATCTATATTAATATTTTTTGTAATAAACATTAACATTTGCTTTAAGTTTTCTTCATTAACTTGTGGGCAATCACATCCTACTTTATAACCCTCTAAATCAACATTACTTTTACCACGCTGAAGTGATTTATAACAACGCCAACTACGTTTCGCATTACCCTTTTGATCCTTTTTCGTTCGGCATACAAAGGAACTGCCACATAAACCACACTTTACTTTTCCTGAAAAGAGATGACGATTACTATATTTTTGCTTGTTCTCATCCTTAGGCGATCGTAAATTTAATTCTTTTTTAGCTAGTAAAAATAGCTCTTTTGAAATAATAGCCTCGTGATGATTTTCTAATATAATGTATTCTTCTTGCCCACGGTTTACTTTCTTTTCATGATTTAAATAGTTGGGTGTATAGGTTTTCTTTTGTATTAAGTCACCGCAGTATTTCTCATTTTTAAGAATACGTAAAATAACATTATTATGCCAGATACACCCATTGTTTATAGTAGGAATTCCATCTTCCGTTAATTCCTTTGCTATCACATGAGTACCTTTACCCTCATAAACAAATTTATGAAAAATAAGTCTAACAATGTTAGCACCTTGTTCATTTATCTTAAGTTTTCCATTCACTACATCAAAACCGAGCATGTTTCTACCAAATACGATACCCTGTTCCATACTCCGTTTTTGCCCCCATTTTACTCGTTCTGATGTTTTACGGCTTTCTTCTTGTGCAATGGATGACATTATGGTAAGTCTTAACTCTGCATCGGCATCTAGAGTGTTAATGTTATCACTTAAAAATACAACACCAATACCAAGCTCTTTTAAGAATCTAGTATAATATATACTATCTAATGTATTTCTGGCAAAACGACTGATTTCTTTCGTTAGTATAAGATCCATTTGATGAGTTTTCGCATCGGAAATCATTTGATGAAATGCTTGACGTTTTTTTGTACTCGTTCCCGAAATTCCTTCATCCACATAGATTTTAGTTAATTCCCATAATGCATTCCCATGAATATATTTTGTAAAGTACTCTTTTTGATTTTCCAAGGAGTTAACCTGATCATCTTTATCTGTTGATACTCTACAGTAGGCTGCTACTTTTAGCATCTTAATTTCGCTCCTTATTAACCTTTAACGAAACTTTCTATTTATCAAATCCTCTTTTATTTGATCATATTGTGATTGATTAATCTGGTTTTTCTCTAACAGTGTCATCAGTATAGCTAATTCATAATTCCGAATGAAATCACTGTTTTTATAAAAACTTACCATTGTACTTTTTCCTTCTGTTGTACCTTTTAAGCTATTTCCGTTTGTGGCTTCGATAAACATAGCTATCTTTTTTCTCAATACCATCTCTCCCAAAAAAATACTAAGCAGTTTTATCTGCTTAGTATAATTTATTTCATAGGTATTGTCCCTTATTCTACTATTTCTAAACTTGCATAATTACTAATTATATCAAAAATTACGTTACTTTCTTTATAGAGTATAAACCTACATTTGCAGAAATGTTTCTCATGTATCATCCTTGACATATCACCAAGTTTTGGTGCAAAAAGTTTATGAGAAAAACTCGTTATCATATTATTATCTTGTTTTTTTATTCCATTTTCTAATTGACTATTGTTAAGTTGACTATTCTTTAATTGCTCAATTTCTGTTAGGTTATTCTCTTTTTGATTATTCTTTGTTTGGTCATACTCAAGTATTAATACTTTAAATAAGTATTTCCCTTGTTTTAAGCAAATCATTTCACTATTACATTGTATTATCTTTACACCCAGATAGGTTGCTAGGCGATATTCCTTACCCCCATAATGAATCACACATATACAACCTTCAAAGCTTCTCTTTGCATAAGGTATCGTTGCTACTGATACAATAACAGAACACGCCTGGGTTTCAAAATAATTACAATGCAACCACTTATAAGCTACTGGAAAGGATAACCCCATATCCTTTTCTATATAGCCAATCCCATTATTAAAATTAACCTTTTTATTATTTATTAATACGTTACCACTAAGAGCATGATGCATACTTATGATTTCATGTTTGCATTCCATAAATGGTATATATTTAAAAAATCCCATAATGGTATATCGAATTGGATCAAAGTTTCCATAACGTATCTTACCCTTTAATATCAACTCATTGGATTTAATATCTATCTTTATACCTTTCTTGGTAAAGGTTGTATCTCCAATTCTAATAATAGATTTAATCCGATTAATATAACACTCCTTCATAGAATGAGGAATATAGTAGGAATTTTCATTTGCAATGATTTGAATAAAGACGTGTTTCTTACCATTTCTCGTAACATGAATTCCAGGAATTAAAGCTAACATTTGATCTTTGCTTTGATGTTTAAAGTACCATCCTTCAAAAAAGCCATTTTTTGTACTCGATTTAAGCATGTTCAATATTCTCCAAAGCAGGATTATTAATTAGTTTTCCTGTATAATCAAACCTAGATCCATGGCAAGGACAATCCCAACTTAATTCATCTGGGTTAAAATCAAGTTGGCAACCTAAATGAGTACATTTAGTGGATACCGCATAAACTTTTCCATCAGGATCCTTATAAACACCTATTTTTTCTCCATCATGATCAATCACAGCACCCTGTCCAATCTTTACTTCAGAGAGTTTTGTATCTGGTAATTTAAATTTTTCAAGTAAAATACCAGTAGCTGCATGTTTACTTTCATCAAGTAGACTTTTTACTGAAGCAGTAACCATAAATCTTTGTGGTGTATAAAGCTCTTCATAACTATTCTTAACACCTGCAATCATATCACTTAAAATCATTGCAGAAACCATGGAATGGGTCATTCCCCATTTTTTAAAACCAGTAGCTACATACATGTTTGGTGTCGATGCGGAAAATGCACCTATATATGGAACACTATCTATTGTTTTACAATCTTGTGCTGACCAATAACAGACTTCTTTAAACTCAGGGTAAAACTCTTTTGCAGCTCTTCGTAACTTTTCATACTTACCTCCATATGGATTCTCACCAGTACGATGTCCACCCCCGCCAAGAAGAATCATATCTTCATAATTACGGAAAGAATAACCTTCATCACTTTCATCTTTATACATACCATCCAGTTTTGGAGTATTATTGATACACAAAACATAAGATCTTTCTTGATGCATACGTGCAAAATAATAACCCGGTACATTGATAAATGGGTAGTGGCATGCAACCACAATATGATTTGCTTTAACCCTTCCATGGTCCGTTGTAATAATCTGATCTTTTACATCCCTTACCATAGTGTGTTCATATATTGTTAGGTCTTTTGCAACTTCTTGTAAGAATTCTAGTGGGTGAAACATTGCTTGATTATGAAATCTTGCAGCACCTTTGACTTCAAAAGGTAATGTAGTATAGGTTGTAAATTCTGCATCGATTGCCAAACTTCTTGCAGCATCCACTTCTTTTTGAATCTTTTCTACATCTGTTAAGGTATATAAATAAGATGGTAACTTTTCAAAATGACATGAGATTTGTTTCGATTGAATAATACTCTCATACATACCAATAGCTTGTTCATTGGCTGCTGCATAAAATAAAGCTTTCTCTTTACCAAAATGAGTAATTAATTTATCATAAGTCACTCCATGTTGAGATGTAATTTTTGCTGTAGTATTCTGGGTTTGTCCACTAGCAATTTCGTTTGCTTCTAATATAATTGAATTAATACCTTTTTCTTTTAACAAATATGCGGTAAGTATTCCCGCCATACCAGCACCAATGATGGCAACTTCTACTTTAATATCTTTTGTTAACTGCTCTCTTTTTTCAAATTCGCACTCTTTTCTCCAAATTGACTCCATAATTTTAACCTTATTTCTTAGCTTATTAAACTAAGTAATACCCTTTCTAACAATCTGTACTATTTATTCAATTAAGTATAGATTTTCCAAAATTACGTTTAATAAACGGATATTCCAAAAAATTTAAAATAAATATTGATTTATGAAATTAAAGATATTTGAATTCCTTTTCTTAGTTGACTTTCCTGTATCATATAGATATACTTAACACTGCACGAGACTTTACAATATAAAGGATCTTTCAGCAGTTAAATTACTAAGCATTATAATTTGTATATTGTGCCAACGGCCTAATTTGTGTATGTTTGGCAACTTGGAGGTTAATATGGATATTACATTACATACATTTCTTATCGTTTGTCCCTTGGTATTTCTTGCAGGACTTATTGACTCCATTGCAGGTGGCGGCGGATTAATTTCTCTTCCTGCCTATCTTATTTCTGGACTTCCACCACACTTTGCCATTGCTACGAATAAATTATCTTCTAGTGTCGGGACTGCTGTTTCTACTTATCGTTATTGCAAAAATAAGCTAGTTGATTGGGGTATTGCAATTCCTTCCATCCTGCTAGCACTTATCGGTTCAACAATTGGTGCTAACTTAGCTTTATTAGTTAGTGAATCCATAATGAAATATATTTTAATTATTGTACTACCTATCGTAGCTTTTTACGTACTAAAAAGTAAAACATTTAAAGAAGAAACGATTTCTGAAACAATTCCTAGAAAAAAAGTATATGTGATAGCATGTGCTGCTTCTTTTGTAATTGGTACATACGACGGATTTTACGGTCCTGGCACTGGAACCTTTTTAATATTAATTTATACCAGTCTAGCTAAAATGGATATACGTATAGCATCAGGAAATACAAAGTTAGTTAACCTTTCATCCAATATTGCTGCTGTTGTTACTTTTCTAATAAACGGAAAAATTATTTTTGTACTAGGTATTACAGCTGCTATTTTTAGTATTATAGGTAACTATATTGGTGCAGGTTTAGTTCTTAAAAATGGTTATAGAATCATCCGTCCTATTATTATTATTGTTTTAACCTTATTATTTATAAAAGTAATTATGGGGTAATTTAGTTGGTCCGTATTAAGTCCAATTAACTCTAGTAGGGTTTGGGGTTATAAGCATTATTAATATAAAAAATAGGGGTTATGCAAAATATATTTGTTTCGTAATTTTGCATAACCCCTATTTTTTTATGTATATGTAAGCCTTAAAATAACCATACCTTTTATACAACCATAAAAGGATATATTATGATTTAAAACTTGTGATATATTCTCTTGATGAATATAATTTTATTACATAGAAAACCGTACTTATTATATAGATAGCACCATAAAATACAGTTAAATAATCAAGTCCAACAAATCCTGTTAAGTATATAATTACTTTACATGAAATTGATATAATCCATCCAATTTTTACCGCTATATTATTCCTTTTATTTTGGACTGCATCCGTAATATTTATAATATTAGTAATAATAAAAAGTTCCATGAATATTTCTGAAATCATACTTAAAAATGTAATGATAAGCGCTCCATATGCAAGTGCGGCTCCATCATAAAGTAGTGGTAAAATAGGACGTAAGATACTTCCAGCTAAACAGATAGCAAGAAAAGGATAGGCCTTTACAATTATTTTTCTATATTCTATTAGTCCTGTTACACCAATAAATATGCATAAAAATCCGATGATATCTGGCAATAAATCTATCACAAGGTTATTTCCAACAATATTTTGAATTACATAACTCTGAAACGTATTTCCTAATTGTTCACTGTATTGATATATAGGATACTCATACCCGGTTTTTATATTAATATCAATAGCACTCATTAAAAAACCGATTAGTATTAATATTACCTTATTCATTGCACCCTCCTTAGACTTGTCTCATATAAACTCTAAT
This sequence comes from Anaerocolumna sp., assembly GCA_029239975.1. Taxonomy (GTDB): domain Bacteria; phylum Bacillota; class Clostridia; order Lachnospirales; family Lachnospiraceae; genus Anaerocolumna. The sequence continues at coordinate 24,447 of JARBTX010000035.1, read as the reverse complement.
CTATATGAATGTCCATGCTATCTAACGTTAAAAGTTAACTTCTAAACCCTCTACCCACAATTTCACTCGTATTTGTTATTAGTACAAAGGCTTCTGGTTCTGATATCTTTATAAATTTTCGTAACTGAACTGCTTGGCTACGGTTCATTACGGTTAAAATAACTTTACGACCGTTATCTGTAAAAGCACCCTTTGCATCATAAACGGTGGCGCTTCTGTGAAGGGTCTTTAAAATGTACTCACAAATTGGCTTTGGATGATCACATATTATTGTTAAATACTTATGAAGATTAATATTTTCAATAACAGTATCTACAGCTGCTGATTTTAGAAATAAACCAAGTAATGATAATAATCCAGTTTGTATACCAAATACGAAGAATGCAGACAATGTTAATAATAAATCAGTAATAAACAAAGATCTTCCTATATCAAGGTTTGAGTATTTTTTTAATATCATTGCAATGATATCCGTTCCACCGGTAGATGCTCCAATATTAAATAACATTGCAGCTCCAACTGCTGGCAGTGCTACTGCAAATGCCAACTCAAGCACTGGTTCATTGGTAAAGGGCTTGTCTAGTGGTATTAGAAACTCCAATAATTGCAAGGATAATGACATTAATATACTACCATAAACCGTTTTAATACCAAAACTTTTATCTACAAAAAAATAACCAACTACCAATAAAGCCAAATTAATAATCAACACAATAGTACCAGAACTAATTGCTTTACCAAATATATTATTTAAAATAATTGCAAGACCTGTGACCCCACCGATTGAGAAATGGTTCGGAAATTTGAAAAAATAGACGCCAAAAACTACCAATTCCACTCCCAATGTTATAAGTAAGTACTCCTTAATTTTTGTCCATAATGTATTAGTTCTTTCCACGAAATCCTCCTTAAATTACCTTGTGACTTATCCATAGTAAGTATGATAGCTCATGGATTAAAAGTCAAGGGGTTTTACAAAAGAATGGATTCATTTGGATACCGATATACCTATATCGGTTAATATACCACAAACTTCTCGATATGGCATAGTATACCTTTGGGAAAGATAACGCATAGAAGCTGCTAATTCACCATCTGGACCACCAAATTGAGTTATGATAAACTTAGCCATTTTTGCATTTGGATTCTTAATATTTACAGGATATTGTAAACGTTTTTCATAATTCCACATAAATTAGCACGCTCCTTCCCATGGCCATGGATGATTAATCCAAGTCCATTCATTTGCTGGTTCCACGTCATACGCTGAAATAGGTCCATAACATTCTCTATATTCAGCCATAGCTGCTTTACGAATCTGCCTATAATTTTCATAATATTCAAGGGCTTCTTTATCATAAGGATGAGTATCAAGAAATAGTTTAACGTCGTCAAGTGCGAAACTAGATTCAGTGATAATGCACATTAATTGCTCACGGCTTTTATTTGTCATGCCTATCACCTCTCATTCCACAACTATTTTTGTCACCATAAAAAGGCTTAAATAATTCTTCAAAAATAGTTCCATGCTCTAGACCAGTAGAAGCATCCCATACATTTCTCCATTTTTGAAAAGGAACATAAGCCATTGCTAATGGTAATTTATCTACATATTTTTCAAAATAATCTTTATCGCAGCGATCAGTTGTACCAGCTTCTACTACTGGTGTTGTACCACAGCCACAGCCACTTTGAGGATTTTGATATTGACCCATATTTCTGTTATAACGGGTATACATTGGACGTCTGTAATTATCCATTGATAAAACTCCTTTTTTAATTATACTCTATATTATGAAATTTAAAAATTTAGGTGACTATAAAAAAGAAAAAACACATATTCTTTCCTAATACTGCATAAGCTAATATCATGTAAATGAACATATAAAGATTAATTGTAATATTGACTTCCTTGTAATATTATAAATTAATTTTCTTTGACGTATGTAAATATATGTGTTAAAATGCATATAATACAAAAGTATTTAATAAAAATTGAAAGGATGGTTTTGATGTCGGTATTATCTGTAAAAGAGGTTAGTGCTAACTAGCACATAATTGAATCCCTTGATTTGAAGCACTAGGCTGTTAAGCCTTTTATTGTTGTGCCTTCATTTCTACCTTTACAGAAAATACTCATTAGACTGTCTTGTTTTATATATGAAACTAGGCGTAATAGGTGTAACCTGTTACGCTTTTTTGTATAAAACTTTACATCATTCCTTCTATTATTATGCCCACAGGGAGTATTCTGCACATGTACTGGTAGAAATCTTATGTGGGTATTTTTATATTAAAGGAGATATTAGAATGATAGATAAATATATGAACGCTTTAGAATTTGATAAAATAAGACATAAGTTAAGCGAATATGCATTTGCTGATAATACTAAAAACAAATTATTAGCATTAACACCTTATATGAATGAAAAAGAAGTTAAGTTCAAAATAAAAGACACTACAGAGGCAAGAAAATTATTAGATAGTATGGGACTTCCACCACTGCCTAATATGAAGGATATAAATAAATATTTGGATTTAGCAGAAAAAGGAGCTATGTTAACTCCTGAACAATTAACTTTAATTGCACAATTTATTTCTTCCTGCAAACGCACGAAGAATTATCTTAAAAAAGCAGAAACCCTTGGCGTAGATATTGCTTATTATGGTGGATCCATCTTAGAATTATCTGCACTTTTTGAAGAAATTAATTTAGCAATAAGAAACAATACCGTTGATGATAACGCCTCAACAGAACTTAAAAATATAAGGCGTAAGATGGATAGTGTTAACTCAGAGATTAAATCAAAACTAGAAAATCTATTAAGAAGTAAAAAGGATTGGTTTAACGATGATTACGTATCAAAACGCAATGGTCACTATGTTTTACCTGTTAGAAAAGAATTTAAAAATCAGGTAAGTGGTTCTGTACTTGACATATCTTCTACCGGCTCTACTTACTTTATGGTTCCGAATACGGTATTAAAGCTAGAAGATGAATTATCAATCTTAGAAATTGCAGAAGATAATGAAGTTCGCAAAATACTTTACACCTTAACATCCTTGGTAAATGATAGTACAATTAGTATTCAAATGAATATTGAAGCCATGGAAACACTGGACTTCATTTTTGCCAAAGCAAAATTAAGTGCTGACATGAAAGCTGTTCCAGCAGAAATTAATTCAAATCGATACATCTTTATTAAAAATGGACGACACCCACTCCTATCCCCTAGTGAGTGTATTCCACTTAACTTTGAACTTGGAAATGGTATTACTGGAATCGTAATAACTGGTCCAAACACTGGTGGTAAGACAGTCGCACTAAAAACAGTTGGATTATTTTCCATGATGGCACAAAGTGGCTTGCACATTCCATGTGAAAGTGCAAATATCTGCTTAAGTAACAATATTTTATGTGATATTGGAGACGGTCAAAGTATTACAGAGAATTTATCCACCTTTTCATCACACATTACAAATATTATACACATTTTAGAAAATTCAGATGGGGATAGTTTTATATTATTGGATGAATTAGGATCTGGAACTGATCCAAAAGAAGGTATGGGAATTGCTATCTCTATCTTAGAAGAACTCCATCTGAAAAAGTGTTTATTTGTTGCAACCACACATTACCCAGAAGTAAAAGATTATGCTAGTAAAACAGATGGATTGATTAATGCGAAGATGGCATTTGACAGAGAAAGTTTGAAACCACTTTATAAATTAGAAATAGGAGAAGCAGGGGAAAGTTGTGCACTTTATATTGCCAAACGTTTAGGACTTCCGAAACGTATGTTAGAACGGGCTTACAAAGAAGCTTATTGTAACGAAATAAAAGAAACACAATCGGCTATGGATACTTCGTTTATAGACAATATAGATGATAGTAAATTGTCCAAAGAAAAACAACATCTAAATTCCATCCAAAAAGAGAAAGAAGAAAAGCCAGTCAATACAAGAAGTCTAAGATTCCAAATTGGTGATAGTGTAGTTGTATACCCACAAAAAAAGATTGGTATTGTATTTGAAACAGCCAATGAAAAAGGAGAAGTTGGCGTTCAAATTCAAAAAAGTAAGCAGTATGTAAATCACAAGCGATTACAGTTAAAAGCTCCTGCTAGTGAATTGTATCCTGCTGATTATGACTTTTCTATTATATTCGACTCAGTAGAGAATAGAAAAGCTAGGCACAAGATGGAAAAAGGTCATCAGCCTGATTTAAAAATTGTGTATGATAAAATTGAGAAGGATACTATTTAATATTAAAATCACTTTATATTAGATATTTCAATTATTTAAGATTCCAGAGTCAAATACCCTTCTATAAACTTGGTTTCGTTAAATTAAACATACTCGGATTAAACTAAACTTGGTTTCTTTAAATTTAACATACTCGTATTTAACCAAGCATGATACGATTATGAGTTTTCTAAAACACATATACCGCATATACGGTCTTTTCTGAACTTTACCCTAGGGTAATAAAGAAAATTCGTTTATGCGGTATATTAAAAGAATTATATCTATTTTACTTTTATATTTTTTATATTACTTCTATGTTAACTATTACTATGATTTATTTATCAAACAGATTACTTCGGTATGGTTATAATAAATTCTGTACCTTTACCTAACTGACTTAGAACTGTTATAGTTCCACCATGAGCTTCGATAATAGATTTTGATATAGTTAAACCTACTCCAACACCACCAGTCTCACTGTTTCTTGATTTATCCACACGGTAAAAACGTTCAAATATATTAGGTAAATCACTTTCACTTATTCCAATACCATTATCTTTTACACTAATCTCAATGTCTTTTAGTAGCTCCGTTACTTTTATTTCGCATGTACTTCCATCACCTGAATACTTTAATGCATTTGTTATTAAATTATGAAATACTTGACTCAATTTATCTTGGTCTGCATTAAGAATAATACTTTCTTCTTGATAAGTAACTTTCATTTTTTTACTAGCAAAATCAGTTTCATAATTTTGGAGCAACCGAATAATCAACTTAGAGAGATCGAACTCATCTTTATTTAATATCACATTCTCATTTTCAACACCGGATAGGTCTTCTATACTGCCTATTAAACGTTTGATTCTTATAATCTCATCATAGCAACTAGTTAATCGTTCTGTATTCATAGGCCAAATACCATCAAGCATTGCTTCCATAGTACCTTGTACACTCGTTAGTGGTGTTCTGAGTTCATGAGCAACATCCTGAGTTAATTGTTTTCTTAACTTTTCTTTATTTTCTAAGGCATCCGAAAGATTATTAATAGTTTCAATTAGAATTCCTATTTCTTTTGTATTAGACACATTCTCTAATCGTTCTTTATATTTGCCTTCTGATAAGAACTTTGCTTTGTTTGCAATTTTAATTAACGGATTACTAATTCTTAAAGACATAATTATACCAACAATAAAAGCCAAAATTAAGGAACCAATCCCAATGATTAAAAATAATGAATTTAAAGCTTTTATAAAAATTAATTCTTCATCATCAAAATAATATGGCCCAATGTAACCTGTAGTCAATGTACCTATAGTTTTTTCATGACTAACAATGGTGTAGGTTTTTTCTTGATATTCCCCTTTCCATCTCCCGGAGTAACTATTCATGTTAGCACTTATTTCTTTAATCATAATCTGGCATAATCCATTGTTATGTTCATATGCCGACCAAACCCCACTATTGTTTTCATCTGTTACTTCAATGATCAATCCATTTTGCAATGCATTCATACCTATAACTTCAAGGTATCCTACATTCCATCCATTATCTTCTTCATATTTCATTGCTAATAAGTCTAGAATTTCATTCGTTTGCTTTTCCTGTCTTTTTATTACATAATCTTGAAATTTCGTTTGAATACCAAGATTTGCTACCAAACTAATCATTCCAACAACAATAATAACAATTACAATATAAGACGATGTTAATTTACTACGTAAAGAAAACTTCAGCTTAAACACCTCCAAAACGATATCCTATACCACGGATGGTTAATATATAAATTGGGTCTTTTGGGTTATCTTCAATTTTAGCTCTAAGATTCTTTATATGGGAGTCTATCGTCCTATCATACCCTAAATAATCTCCATCAAATGCTACTTGAATTAGTTCTTCTCTCGTAAAAACTTTATTTGAACGTTTCGCTAAGGTAATCAATATTTTGTATTCACTTGGCGTAAGGTTAGCAACTTTACCAGCTTTTTTAACAGAATAGTCCGTTTGATTAATGACGATATCCCCTTGATTAAAACTAAGGAGATTATTATCCTTTTCATCATCATAGGCTCTTCGAAGTAGTGCATTTACTCTAGCCACTAATTGACGTGGACTAAATGGTTTTGTCATATAATCATCCGCACCAATATCCAATCCATTAATTATACTTTCATCACTGGTTTTAGCAGTTAACATAATAATTGGTACTTTCGATGTTTTTCTAATTTCTTTACAAATCTGCTCACCAGTAATATCAGGTAACATTAAATCAAGTATAATCAGATCAATTTCATCACTTTGAAATGCCTTTAGGGCTTCTCTACCATTGGGAGCTTTACTTACAGAATACCCAGAATTAAGAAGATAGGATTCAATGAATTCTACAATTTTACTTTCATCTTCCACAACTAATATCCTTTTTATAATACCTTCCAAGCAGTTCACCTCTTTTTCGTACGATTTAAATTACAACAATCCATTCTCTCTTTTCCATACAGTTTCTCATTTTCCTTCGCCATATCCGCTAAATACTTTTGTATTGCTTTTTTAATTTTCTTAAACATAAGTTTTCCATCCTATTGTATTTATCGTATATTTTTCGTTTATTTATAACAAACTTTTTTTCCTTAATTATATATATAAGCCATTTATAATGTCAAAAGTCCTCTTATACTGAACTTTGTATATAGATAAATATATTTTCAGCTTGGCGTCGACCGGCTGGAAGAGATATCTTATCTTTAAGACCCTGAAAAATACTAACTTTTGAGTATACATTACAATTTGGGGCTTAAGGATAAGATATCACTGTAAGGAAAGGCAGCCAAATGAATATATATTTATCTATATACATTAAAATATTAATTTGGACTTTTGACACCATAGGCTTAATTTATTAATAAACAAACCCATTATTTCCATTAGTATACAACACTCTTATCTAATGAAACAATGGGTTTATATTATTTTATTGGATATCGAATGGTTTTAATAATTTATCAACTTCAACCATTTTACCACTATCATCTTTTACTTTAACCTTGCCAAATACCCAGCCTTCGACTGCTGATGGATCTACTCCAGCATCAATAAATGGTTGTGGATTTAAAACAATTACCATATCTTTATCATTTTTACTCATGTCTTTTGCCCATTCAAACATGTTACCACCACCTAATGCAATTCCATAATGATCAAGTTCTTCATGGTAACCAATTACATCACGGTTTGTATCAACTATTTTCTTAAAAGTATCGATTGCTGTTGCATCGCCAGTATATTTAAACTCATCTTCACTTAATGCATGTGGCATTCTTATTCTTCCTGTAGATGGATCATAAACATAATCAACTTCTGGTAATTTGGTAGTGTCTAATCCAGCTTCAATAAATGGAGCAGCATCAAATTCAACTGCAGCATCAGATATAGTGTTACTAAAATCTTTACTATATTCAAAAAACTCACCTGTTGGTGTTTTAATTACCCAAGAATTTTTTGCTTCATCAAAAGATACTTGTTGTTCCATTGCTCCTAAAAATTTATCAAAAGAAGTAACCGCAGTTTTTCCAATAACATCGGCTCCACTACATGCTGTTAATAATGTTGCTGCCAGTAACATTGATGATAACGTAACTAATTTCTTTTTAAACATGAATAATTCCTCCAAAGTGTTTTATTTATATGGTTTGAATCTCTTTAAACGTAGTGCATTGGTTAATACAGAAACAGAACTTAGTGACATTGCTAAAGCCGCAAAAATTGGATTTAATTTTGGTCCACCAAAAGCATAGAATAAACCTGCCGCTAATGGTATTCCAGCTATATTATAAGCAAATGCCCAGAATAAATTCTGTTTGATATTACGAATGGTACTTTTACTTAATTGAATTGCTGTTGGTACATCCATTAAATCACTTCTCATTAATACGATATCTGCTGATTCCATCGCTACATCTGTACCGGAACCAATTGCAATACCGATATCAGCTTGTGCAAGTGCAGGAGCATCATTGATACCATCACCAACCATAGCAACTTTTTTACCTTCTGCTTGAAGTTTTTTCACTTCATTTGCTTTATCTTCTGGTAAAACTTCTGCAAGTACTCTATCAATACCAACCTGTTTTGCAATTGCTTCTGCTGTTCTACGATTATCACCAGTAATCATAGCAACTTCAATGCCCATTTCGTGTAATTTCTTAATTGCATTGGCACTACTTTCTTTTACAACATCGGCTACCGCTATAATTCCTGCTAATTCATTACCAAAGGAAATGAACATAGGAGTTTTACCTTCAGATGCTAATTTATCCGACATACTTTCAAGTTTTGTTAAATCAACGTTTTTATTTAACATTAATTTGCGGTTACCAAGATAAACAACTTTTCCATCTAACTCAACTTCAATTCCATGTCCTGGAATATTAGTAAACCCATCAATCTTAATAATGCTTAGATTTTGCTTTTCAGCTCCTCTTACAATTGCTTCACCTAAAGGATGTTCAGAACCTTTCTCAGCAGAAGCTGCAATCTGAAGTAATCTTGTCTTATCAATAATTCCTGTGGTTAACACATCCGTTACTTCAGGTCTACCTTCTGTAATAGTACCAGTTTTATCAAATACAATAGTTTTAATTTTGTGGGTACTTTCAAGGGCTTCGCCACCTTTTATTAACACGCCATTCTCAGCACCTTTTCCAGTACCAACCATGATGGCTGTAGGTGTTGCAAGACCTAAGGCACATGGGCATGCAATTACAAGTACTGAGATAAAGATAGTTAAAGCAAATACTTCACCTTGTCCAGCTAGAAACCAAATAAGGGCTGAAGAAATTGCAATCGCAAATACGATTGGAACAAAGTATCCGGATACGATATCAGCCATCTGAGCAATTGGGGCTTTGGAGCCTTGTGCATCTTCTACTAATTTTACAATTTGTGCAAGGGCAGTATCACTACCTACTTTTGTAGCTTTAAACTTAAGAAGACCATTTTTATTAATACTTGCACCAATTACTTTATCACCTATTTTTTTCTCAACTGGTATACTTTCTCCAGTCAACATAGATTCATCAACAGACGAATTACCTTCTATTACTTCACCATCTACTGGTATTTTTTCACCTGGTTTTACTAATAATATATCTCCAACTTCAACTTCTTCGATTGGCATTTCAATTTCTTTACCATCTTGGATTACAATTGCAGTTTTTGGTGCTAAGCCCATAAGTTTTTTAATCGCTTCACTTGTTTTTCCCTTTGATACTGCCTCTAAGGATTTACCTAACAAGATTAAAGTAATAATTACACCTGCTGTTTCAAAGTATAAATCTTCAACGTGACCAAATTCACCTTCAGCAATTCGAAAGATTGAGTATATACTGTATAATATTGCTGCTGAAGTTCCCATTGCAATTAAGGAATCCATATTAGGACTTCTTCTAAGTATTGCCTTAAAACCAACAGAATAAAATTTATTTCCAGCAATGATAACTGGAATGGTTAGCGCTACTTCTACAAGAGCATAGATCAATGGATATTGCATTGGATCAAGTCCACCTGGAAATGGAAGTCTAACCCAAGTCATCATTGGAACCATCGCAATATATAATAATGGGATTGCAAAAACTCCTGATACAATGAATTTAGTCCATAAAGTTTTAATTTCTTTTTCCTTACGAATTCTATCTTCATCCGTTTTATTTCCTAGTTCTACATCTAGAGCCTTATATCCTGCTTTATCAATTGCTTGTTTAATTTCAGATAACCTTACGATTTGAGGATTATATTTGATAGTCGCTTTTTCGGTTGCAAAGTTAACAACACCACTTTCAACACCGTCTAATTTACTAACTGCTTTCTCAACATTTCTAGCACATGCTGCGCAAGTCATTCCTTGAATTGCCATAGTGACTTCTTTAGCTCCTGTATCATCGATAGCTTGATACCCTGCCTTTTCAACTGCAGCTTTCACAATATCTGTATTTACTAACGCTTCATCGTATTCAACACTTAACTTTTCTGTCGCAAAGTTAACACTTGCTTTTGTAACACCTTCAAGCTTGCTAACTGCTTTTTCTGCAGTTTTCGCACAGGCCGCACAGGTCATTCCTGCTATTTTAAGTTGTTCTGTTTTCATGTTTTTCTCCAATTTTTTATTTTAGTTCATAAATTAATATGTTTTTAATTACATCATTAAATCACGCACATTAAACATGTTCTGAAACAAAAATATATTTCTTATTAATTTTACTGTATTTCTTTTTTTATTTCTTCTTGATTTTCACTACAACAGCTATGTTTCTTTCCACCTCTCATCATCATTAACATCATCACAACCATCATAATTGGGCAAATTAATGAAGATAAACTAGATAAAAAGAAATTACCAGAAGTATTTAAATTTAATATTGGTAATATTCCTACTATTACTAATGGTAACAAACAACATGCCCCCATCATTCCTAACATTTTTAAAGGATTATGACTCTTTCCTTTGTTCTCTCTATTATTATTGTTATCTAACTTAAATACCATGTAAATAACCTCCCATAATTTATGATTAAATGTTATCAGACGATTATGGATTTTTTATGGATAAAAAAACTTAATATTATTCTCTTACATCAAATTTTACTTTTTTGTGGTGTGGAATGCAATATATAAAATAACTATGAGTGCAGGCCTATTCAACTTTACTACATTGATTTGATCTACACTCATAGCTGTTACTCTGTTTTGCAATCATTATTAATTAAATTAGTTTTACTTTTTGATTTTACCTTTAAACCGACTTCATTGCTCTCATGGCGTTTAGTACAGCTATTAATGTAACACCAACGTCTGCAAAAACAGCTTCCCACATATTTGCCAATCCAAAAGCTCCAAACGATAAGAATAATAGTTTTACCGCTAATGCAAAAATAATATTTTGCCATACTATTTGTCTCGTTTTTTTTGCAATCTTAAGTGCACTTACTAATTTTTTCGGTTCATCTGTCATTAATACCACATCCGCTGCTTCAATTGCTGCATCAGATCCTAATCCACCCATTGCAACTCCAACATCAGCTCTTGCTAGTACTGGGGCATCATTGATGCCATCACCAACAAAGATTAATTTTCCCTTAGTAGATTTTTCACTTTCTAGCCATTCTAGCTTTTCAACTTTTTGATCGGGTAGTAATTCTGTATACACTTGGTCTAATCCTAATTCTTCGCCGACTTTTTCTCCAACAGCTTTGCTATCTCCAGTTAACATTACTATTTTTTTAACTCCTGCTGCTTTTAAAGCTTTTACTGCTACTCCAGAATCTTCTTTCATCTCATCTGATATAATGATATATCCTGCATAGGAATTATTAATTGCTACATGAACTACAGTTCCGATTGAATCCGTACTACTATATGATATATTTTCTTCTTGCATTAATTTAAAATTTCCTGCAAAAATTTGTTTATCATTTACTTTAACTTTAATTCCTTTACCAGATACTTCTTCAACATTTTCGATTATACTATTGTCTATTTCTTTTCCATATGCTTTTAATATGGATTTTGCGATTGGATGATTTGAAAAACACTCAGCAAAAGCCGCAAATTCTAGTAATTCATCTTTTGTAATGGATTCTTCTGGTTTAATCTCTGTCACTTCGAATACACCTTTTGTTAATGTACCAGTTTTATCAAATACCACGGTATCTACATTATTTAATGCTTCTAAGTAATTACTTCCCTTTATTAAAATACCTTGTTTTGATGCCCCACCAATACCTCCAAAGAATCCTAACGGTATAGAAACTACCAACGCACATGGGCAAGATATAACTAAAAATATCAGTGCTCGATAAATCCATTCAGAAAATTGTTCACCTGGTAAGATAATAGGTGGTATTACTGCTAATAATAAAGCGGATATGGTTACAATCGGTGTGTAGTATCTAGCAAACTTTGTAATAAAGTTTTCTGTTGGTGCTTTTCTACTGCTTGCATTCTGCACTAAATCAAGTATCTTAGATACGGTAGAATCCCCGTATTCTTTTAAAACCTCAATTGTTAAAAGGCCGTTTTTGTTAATGAAACCACCTAAAACATCTGCTCCTGGTTCAACATCTCTTGGAACAGATTCGCCAGTTAAGGCTTTTGTATCAACCATAGAAGTACCTTCTATTACTTTTCCATCCATTGGAACTTTTTCACCAGGCTTAACCACTATAACATCACCTAGTTTTACCTCTTCTGGAGAAACCTTTTTCGTTTCGTTACCTACTTTTAAGTTAGCATAATCTGGTCTAATATCCATTAAATCTGCAATAGATCTTCTTGATCTATTAACAGCCATATCTTGGAACATTTCACCAATCTGGTAAAATAGCATAACTGCTACACCTTCTGGGTATTCCCCAATTGCAAACGCTCCAACCGTAGCAATTGCCATTAAAAAGTTTTCATCAAATATCTCGCCTCTTGCAATATTTTTAACTGCCCTTAGTAAAACTTCACCACCTGCTATGATATAACTAATGAAATACAAAGGGATTTCAACCCATATTGGTAATTTTAACACTTGTGCGATTAAAAGCAGTGCTGCGGAAACGATAAATAGCAAAACTTTCTTTTTCATTGAAGATGATTCTTCACCATCATTATCAGTATGAGAATGACCACAGCTACACCCATCTTCACATTCATCTGCATTGTCCAATCGTTTCACTACTTGCTTTTTTTCCTTGACGATAACATCTGGTTCAATCTCTTTCACAATTTGTTTTACTTTTTGTAGTAAATCAGTATATGTTTCTTGATTAATAAGTTCTATTACTAAACCTTGAGTAGCAAAATTTAGAGTTGCACTACTTACTTCATTTAAATCATTCACTCTTTTTTCAATCTTCATTGCACAATTACTACAACATAGACCCTCTAATACCAGTTCTACTTTTGAATTACTTTCCATATATTATTCCCCCTTATTTTCATTCACATGAACAAAACCTTGTTTGAAGATTTGCTTAACATGAAGGTCATTTAGTGAATAAAAAACTATCTTTCCTGACTTTCTACTTTTCACCAATCTAGCTGACTTTAATGCTCTTAATTGATGTGAAATTGCAGATTGAGTCATATTTAGCAATGCCGCGATATCACATACACACATTTCTGATTCTGTTAAAGCCCAAAGAATTTTAATTCTTGTGGTGTCTCCAAATACCTTAAATAACTCTGCTAAATCGTAAAGACTTTCATCTGGTGGCATATGTTCTTTTACCTTGTTTACTATGTCTTCATGAATTATTGTACAATTACATCGTTCTATATCAAAATTTTCCATCTTCTGTTACCTCCAACTTTTCCATTGAACATATGAGCATATATTCATATGTTATGGTTTGATTTTATGCTAATTTATTCTATTTGTCAATACATATTTTGGTTACTTAGTAAATTTTGTTATAGAATTTTTTGGATGAAATTCATATGTGAATTTTTTTTAACTTGACTATAGGAACCGCTTGTGCTTAACTATATCTTAAAAATTATTATACATACATTATGATTAAGAAAAGAGGATTTCAAATGGAAGATTTTTTATCAATAGTGAAAACTAGACGTTCTGCAAATAAATTTTTACCGAATATTAAAGTACCTCGTAAAGACTTTGAAGAAATTTTTAATAACTTGTCTCAAGCTCCATCCTGCTTTAACTTACAACATGCACACTACTATGTAGGTGAAAGTGATGAAGTGATTGATGCATTATACGAAGCTTCTTATAAACAATATAAAGTAAAGTGTTCATCCGCTACTATCATCGTAACTGGAGACAAAGATGCATACAAAAATGCAGCACAAATCTATGAGAGCTCAAAACTATTAAAAATCATTGATGACGAAGAATATGAATCCATGTTAAATGCAATCAATGGATTATATGAAAGTGGTGGGGAAACGTTTCAACATGATGAAGCAATTCGTAATGCATCCATATCATCTATGTTGTTTCTTTTATTAGCGAAAAATCTAGGATGGGATACTTGTCCGATGATTTACTTTGACCCAGAAAAAGTTCGTACTATTTTTGATATACCTGAGAATGAAATACCTGTTTTAATGATAACCATGGGCAAAATGGATGAAACGAGTTTCCGTGTTAGGGGTTACCGTAAACCTAGCGAAGAATATGTAAAATATAAATAATATAAAGTATCAAGAACTGTATTAAACTTCGAATACCTTCATAAAAGACATAAGTAGGTATAAATCGATTCTAATACAGTTCTTTTTTATGAAATTACATCCAAAAATGAATTTTAATGTAAATTTAATTTTACTAGTAGCTAAAATTATTGTACAATTAATTGCTATGGTATAAAGCTACTTTTTTTTGAAAGACTATAAAATAATCTCGTAGCTTTATTATCCTTTATTTATATAAATAAGCAAAAATATGAAAGAGGTGTGATTATGTGGTTTTCTAAATCCCAAAATGACGTTTTGAAAGAATTTAATGTAAACCATTTAACCGGACTTTCTAGTCAAGAAGCTACTTCTAGGCTGGAAAAATACGGCCCAAACAAGTTGAAAGGAAAACCTAAAAAAAGTTTACTTGCTCTATTACTTGCACAGTTTCAAGATATGCTAATATATGTTTTATTAGCCGCTGCCGTTATTACAGTATTTATTGGTGAATATGTAGATGCAATTATCATTCTTTTAGTAGTAATATTAAATGCTGTCATTGGTGTCGTTCAAGAAGCAAAAGCAGAAAAAGCAGTGGAAGCTCTTCAACAAATGACAACTCCAAGATCACTGGTAAGGCGTGATGGTGAAATAAAAGAAATTAATTCAGAAGAAGTAGTACCAGGTGATATTGTAATATTAGATGCAGGAAGATATGTTCCAGCAGATTTAAGATTAATCGAAAGTGCAAATCTTCAAATTGAAGAATCTGCTTTAACTGGAGAATCCGTTCCTTCTGATAAAGACGCTACAAGTATTTATGAAGATCCTAAAACACCTATTGGAGATAAGAACAACATGGCATTTATGTCTACTCTAGCTACATATGGTAGAGGCGAAGGTGTTGTTGTTGCCACTGCAATGGATACTGAAATTGGTAAAATTGCCAAAATCCTTGATGAAGATAATAATGAAATGACTCCACTCCAAAAACGTTTGGATGAATTGGGTAGAATATTAGGCTTTATTGCAATTGGTATCTGTGTGGTAATCTTTGTTATTGCAATTATCCAAAAAAGAGATTTATTTGAAATGTTCTTAACCGCTATTAGTTTAGCTGTAGCTGCAATTCCTGAAGGATTAGCTGCTATTGTTGCTATCGTATTAGCACTTGGCGTTACAAGAATGTCTAAAATAAATGCAATTGTTAAGAAACTCCCTGCTGTAGAAACTCTTGGTTCAGTTAATATTATTTGTTCAGACAAAACCGGTACCTTAACTCAAAACAAGATGACTGTTGTTAAGCATTATACTATTAATAATTTAAAAAATGTACCAACAACAGATACAAAACTACAAGCGAATACAGATGAAACTGAATTAATCAAATCATTGGTTTTATGTTCCGATGCAACTTATGAAAATGGTCAAGGAACTGGTGACCCGACTGAAGTTGCTTTAATTGTACTGGGTGATAAGTACAATCTTACAAAAACTAATTTAAATACACAATTTAAGCGAATCTCTGAAAAACCGTTTGATTCCGATAGAAAATTAATGTCTACATTAAATGTAGAAAGTAACGGTTACCGTGTTCATACCAAAGGTGCAATTGACAATCTGTTAAGCATTTCAACCAAAGCATTAGTAAATGGTCAAATCGTACCATTAACCAATGAGTTAAAAGCAGATTATTTAAAAATAACAGAAGATATGTCCGATGCAGCACTTAGAGTATTAGGTGTAGCTTATAAAGATGTTGATAGCCCAATTGTTCCTGAAGAAATGGAACAAGATTTAATTATCATTGGTCTTGTAGGTATGATTGACCCACCAAGACTTGAAGTAAAAGATTCTATTAATGAAGCAAAACTTGCTGGTATCAGACCAATCATGATAACTGGTGACCACAAAAATACTGCAGTTGCTATTGCTAAAGAACTTGGTATTGCAGAAAATATTAATCAAAGCATTACAGGTGCTGAGATTGATGAACTCACAGATGAAGAATTCTCTAATAAAATTAATGATTACCGAGTATTTGCAAGAGTATCTCCTGAACATAAAGTTAAAATCGTTCGTGCGTTTAAAGCACATGGTAACATTGTATCTATGACTGGTGATGGTGTAAACGATGCTCCATCCTTAAAATATGCTGATATTGGTGTTGCTATGGGTATTACAGGAACTGATGTTGCAAAAGGTGCCAGTGATATGATTCTAACAGATGATAATTTTACAACCATTGTAAATGCCATTGAAGAAGGAAGAAACATTTATAATAATATCAAAAAGGCTGTTATCTTCCTATTATCCTGTAACTTAGGTGAAGTAATTACCATATTTATATCCATTTTATTCTCTTGGCCAATACCTTTATTACCAACACAGATATTATGGATTAACCTTATTACTGACTCCTTACCAGCCATTGCACTTGGTGTTGATCCCGGAGATAAAGATGTTATGAAAAAGAAGCCTAGAAATCCAAAAGAAAGTTTCTTTGCAAAAGGTGCAGGTTTCAGAGCGATTGTGGGTGGTTCATTAATTGGTATCTTTACTTTATTAGCATTTTATTTCGGTTTATCCGAACATGGATACCAACTTGGTACAAGCACTCTACCAGATGAAGCTGCATTGACTTACGCTAGAACAATGTCATTTGTTGTATTAGCTGCATCCCAATTATTCTACTCCTTATCAATTAGACATACTACCAAATCTATATTGCAAGTAGGATTATTTACAAATAAATTTTTAATTGGTGCTATCATAATTGGTTTTATACTTCAATTAGGAGTTATATCAATACCATTCCTTGCAGGTGCTTTTAATGTTCACAATTTATCTTTAAGAGATTGGGGCATGGTAATTGTATTTGCATTAATTCCTTTGATTGTAAATGAAATAATGAAGATATTTATGAGAATTGCAGAAAAAAATGATACAGAGAGTTAAAACATGTTAAGCGAAAGAACGCGCCAATTATTATTTTCTTACGTAAAAATAAGAAAGAACATTCACAACTTACTATTAGATACTGAATTAACAAGAGCTGAATATTATGTTTTGCTTTATCTAAGAGAACAAAGTATCTTACGTAATGATGTGACCATGGATCCTACTGTAAAAGCTGCTGATATATCCGAACTACTTGGCATTTCAAGACCAGCTGTAACAAAACTTCTTAATGCATTAGAAAAAAAAGAATTCATTAAAAGGTATATATCTGCTGTAGATAAAAGATCTTCTGCAATTGAACTAACTGCAAGTGGATTAAATGCATATCAAAAAGCCAATACCAATATCTATCTATTATCAGATAAATTAGCTATTGATTTAGGCATGGAAGAAACGAAAAAGTTTGTTCAGCTACTTGAAAAAATATCTGGAATATATGAGACACTTTTAAATGAAAAAAACAAAGTACAGAATAAAAATGTAAAATCAATTCATGTGTAAAATTAAAACTGGTTATTGCTATAGAATATATTTCATAGCAATAACCAGTTTTTATATTAATCTTATTTATTCTATATCTTTTAATTTAATCCAAATTAAACATTTTATTACTTAATTAATTCTTTTTTATTTAAATGATCTTAATTTGTAATCTTATAATTTTTATCTACTTTATTTTAATCTAATTATTTAATCTACTTATTTTAATCTATTTTAAATTTATTTACTGCTAAATCCAGACTTTCTACAATATCTTTTACACTGTTAATATTATTCTTTATATCTTCCATAATAGCCAATTGTTCTTCTGCTGCTGCAGCACTTTGTTGTGTCTTTGCATTTGATTCTTTCGAAATAACTGCTAACTGCATGGTAGTAGCCAATGCGCTTTTGCTATCATTTTCAATATGATTGATGGCTTTTGCAACTAACTTAACTCTATCATCTACTTTTTGATTGCTATGATATAATTTTTCTAAAAATTTATCTACATCAGTAATTTCATTCATTCCTTCTCGGACCTGAACTACGCCTTTTTGAATTGCCAGTCCTGAATTTGTTATTTCACTTTGCATTGAATTTATTAATGTATTAATCTGTTTACTAGCTTCACTAGACTGAATTGCTAACTTTTTGATTTCACCGGCCACAACTGCAAATCCTTTTCCAGCTTCCCCTGCAGACATAGCCTCAATAGAAGCGTTTAATGATAAAAGATTTGTTTTACTAGCAATGGATGATATACTCTCGCTAAATTTAAGTATTTCTTGAAACCTATTGTCTAATTGTCTCATTATTTCAGCCGTTGATTCAACCGTGTTATTCACTAAGTTAATTTGGTCCATGGAATCTTTTAATTTTGATTTTGCCACTTTGGTGTCTTCCATGGCTTCATTAGAGTCTGTGACAACCAAATCAACATTCTCATTAATTGTCTGAATTTCTTCAAATACTTTCTCCATTGATGCAGATACATCGTTTACTCGATCAACTTGAATATTAGCCCCATTTGCGATTTCACTTACTTGTTCTGTTATCTCTTCGGTTGCTTTTGTTGTATCATAAATACTAGTATTTAACTGTGAAACATATTGGAAGGTATTTTTTGTATTCACACGAATATTATCAATAATCTTAGCCATATTAGTTATCATATCTTGGAAATCTTCTGATATATTTCCCACTTCATCATTACTTTTATGATCTATTTTTATTGTTAAATCACCAAGTCTGGCTAGTTTAATCTTATTTTGTAATTCCTTTAAGGCTCTTATGATTAATACAGAAAAGATAATAGCCAAAATTACGCCAAATAAAGCTATTACACCAGCTGTAATTAACATATTCGTTTGTGCATGATTTAATTGTTCAACCATAGTTTTGGCTGAAAAATCTGCTCCTAACATTCCAACCGTTTCACCAGATGCATTTCTAATTGGAATAAATGCGGATATCAAATCACCCCAATCATCTGAGTGTGATAATTCATATCCTTCAATCCCTTCAAAACTTAATTTCATATCCTCAGAGATTTCATTATCCACATTTCCTATTAATGAACTTTCTGTATCATCAATTGGTGTACCATCCACTACATATATATAATCTCCATTGGTAGATTTTCTCATGGTATACAGATACTTCAATCCCATAGCTTCTCGTAACGTATTAAGATTATTTCGTAACTGTATATAATAATCCGAATTCATATCATCTGTGGTTTGTAAAGCATTAAACTGTTCAATATCTATGGTATTTACAACTGACCTAGTTATATTAAGAGCATTTTCTCCTATCGTTACTTTTATGGCTTTCTGTGCTGTTTGAAAAGCAAAAAACTGCATGGTAAATGCAGTAATTAATACTAATAACAAACTAAAAATACTAATTTTGTGCATTAGTGATATTTTAAATTTTTTGTTCATCTTGTTACTCCCCTTTAAGTTATAAGTGTTAAAACTCATTTTCTTCAAATCCCTATTTATTCGACATTATACAACACTTTTTATCTTCTGCCAACGTAAAAAATATTATATTTTTATTACAAAATAATATCATATTTCTTCTATTTGTCTTAAACTGAACCTATTATATACTCATAAAATATACAAAGTATGATTCATAATTTTTTCGTAGATACTATGTATTGTAACTACTTTTATAAAGTGAGGTTTAATATGGATAATAATAAAAACAGAATGAAAGACAGAGAAAAAAGTAATCCTGAGTTACGAAGAATGGAACCAAAGGATAATGCTGATGTTGGTATGATTAATGGAAAAGTTATTGGAGTACACGAAGGAAAGCACGAAAAGAGCAGATCACAGAAGTAAGTTATAACAAATATTAATGTATGAATACCTTGGGACTGTTGCAAAATAGTAAATATTCTATTTTGCAACAGTCCCAATTTTTTTCATCATTGACCGAATCGGTTTATGGTGATATACTATATACATAAACCGATTCGGTCGACGGAATTATACCCAAAAGGAGGTGACGGATTAAATGGAAAAATTTTTAAACCTATCAAAAGAAAAACAAAATTCTATAATAGATGCTGCTCTTGTTACTTTTGGAACCAATGGTTATAAGAAAGCATCCATCAATGAAATAGCAAATGTAGCTGGAATATCAAAAGCTATGATATTTCACTATTTTGGTACAAAAAAAGATTTATATCTTTACTTAGTTAATATGTGCAGTAACTTATTAACTAATGAAGTCGATGATAAATTTGATCATAGTATAACAGATTTCTTTGATAGAATTATTCTAGCTTCTGATATTGAATTAACAGTGATGAAGAAACATCCAGCGATTCTAAAATTCTTACACAGTATATACTTAGAAACAAATGAAGAAGTTATAAGGGAACTTAAAGAAATTTTTGATAGCGGAGAAAATTTTCGCAGTAAGATAGCATTCCATGGCATGGATACTTCAAAATTTAAAGATGGAATTGATTTAAAACTAGTTATGAAAATGCTCATATGGTTAACAGAAGGTTTTATGAATACCTCTATCGATAAAGCTGGCATGGATCTTGAACGAATTAGCAATGATTTTTATGAATGCCTGCATTTACTAAAAAACAACTTATATAAGGAAGAATACTTAGCCCATTCTTAAACAAAACACTATAACAATATATTAAACTTAAAGTAAAAACTCAATTTAGCTTAATTTAAAATCAAACTAGTTATGTGAAAATTATCAATACATTGTTATAATAATTCATCTCAGAATATGGAGGAACATTCTATGAATGTAATAGAAATAAAAAATCTAACAAAAAGTTATAAAAATTCAAGAGGTGTTATTGATGTTAATTTAAATGTGGAGCAAGGTGAAGTCTTTGGTTTTATCGGACCAAATGGGGCTGGCAAATCTACTACTATACGTACTCTTCTAGGCTTAATTTACCCTACCAATGGAAGTGCAACAATCTTTGGTAAAAGTTGTATAGAACATCCTGAAGTTAGAAAAGAGCTTGGTTACCTACCAAGTGAAGTATTTTATTATGATAATATGAGAGTAATTGATTTATTAAAATATTCAGCTAGTTTCTATAAAAAAGATTGTGGAAAACGAATCAATGAACTTGCAGAAGTTATGGATTTGGATTTAAAAAAGAAAATTGATGATCTATCCTTTGGTAATAAAAAGAAAGTTGGAATCGTTCAAGGTTTACTTCATGAACCTAAATTAATTATCCTTGATGAGCCAACAAGTGGTCTGGATCCCTTAATGCAGCAAAAGTTTTTTGAACTAATATCACAAGAAAACAAAAAAGGAGCCACAGTATTCTTTTCTTCTCATATACTTAGTGAAGTACAAAAAATGTGTAGTCGTGTCGCCTTTATCAAAGAAGGTAAAATAATCAAACAAGAAAAAATGAGCACCCTTCAAGAAAATAGTTATAAAAAAATCAGTATAGAAGCAAAATCTCCAATAGATAAAGAAAACTTTTTAATAAATGGTGTTAAAAATATAATAGTTAAAAATAATTCTGCTAATTTTATATATGAAGGTAATATCAATGCAATTATGAAAAAGATTACAGAACTTGATTTAAGAAATATCTTAATTGAAGAACCAGATTTAGAAGAAATATTTATGCATTACTATTCAAAGGAGGATTAGTTTATGAATATGTATCTCTATGAACTAAAATCCCAAATAAAATCTGCAATTACATGGACACTGGTCATGATTGCTTTAGCCACAATTTATCTAGTTATGTATCCTGGAGTTGCAAGTGATGCTAATGCATTTAAAGATTTAATTAGTAATTATCCTCCTACCATACGAGCTATGCTTGGAATTAATATTGATACCATAACATCCCTTTTAGGATTTTACTCAATGATATTTAGCTTTATTACCCTAGCGGGTGCTATTCAAGCGATGAACCTTGGTCTTTCCATATTGTCAAAGGAATCTAGAGAAAGAACAGCAGATTTTTTATTAGTAAAACCTGTATCTCGCTCTGCCATTGTAACAGCTAAGTTATCATCTGCGATTACAACAATCCTTGAAACTAACATAGCTTTTTGTGTTCTAACACCAATCATTGCCAACTTAGTTAAAATTGAAAATTTTGATTTAAAAGTTTTCACTATGATTAACTTAACCTTATTTTTTATTCAAATAATTTTCTTAACAATTGGTATGATTGTTTCGGTCTTTTTTCAAAAAATTAAAACAATTATCCCAATTTCACTTGGTATTGTATTTGGGTTTTATTTTATCGGAGCATTTTTAGCAACTGCAAATGATGATGTTGTAAAACGAGTTCTATCACCATTTAAGTACTTTGACATTACTTATATTATAACTAATAAGAATTATGAGTTGCCATATTTAATCCTTAGCGCTGTGATTGTTTTGACTTCCATCATTGCTACCTTTATTTTATATAATAAAAAGGATATCCATGCAGTAAGCTAATAAACTCAAATAAGAGATAGCATGATAGTTTTATATTTTTACTTTGATAGTTTGTGTTTGCGCTGCACTACAAACTTTAGATTCTTAAATGGCAGCGTAGAAAAGAGGAAAAGAATGAATATTTTTATTAGAGAACTTAAGGCTAATCGAAAAGCATTAATTATATGGAGTATATGTATGTTTTTGTTAGTTCTTAGTGGAATGGGTAAGTATTCGGCCTACACTTCTGGCGGAGCTAGTGGCGATATTTTTAATAATATGCCTTATTCTATTAAAGCAATATTTGGCTTTGGAACGTTTGATATAACAAAAATGAGTGGATTTTATGCGTTTTTGTTTACTTATGTCCAATTAACTGTTAGTATCCATGCAGTTTTATTAGGTAATAGTATGATTGCAAAAGAAGAACGTGATAAAACTACGGAGTTTTTAATTGCAAAACCAGTTTCAAGAACGACAATCATAACTGCTAAGCTTCTTGTAGCCTTAATTAATATACTTATCATAAACCTAGTATCTTTTATATCTTCAATTATGATGATTGCTTATTATAACACCGGTGAATCTGTTATAAAAGGAGTTATTATGATGCATGTTACTATGTTTATGATTCAACTAATCTTTTTATCTGTGGGAGCTTTACTCGCAGCATTCATGAGAAGATCTAAAGCATCTGGATCCATGGCAACAGGTATCATACTTGGTGCTTATATTATTTCAAAGATTACTGATTTAACAGATAAAGTTAATGTACTAAATATACTTTCACCTTTTAAATATTTTAGCCTTGTTGATATTATTAATGAAAATAAGTTAAGTATTATTGTAATAGCTCTAACAATATTACTTACGGCTATCTTTACCGTATCAACTTATTTCTTTTATAATAGACGGGATTTAAGTATATAACTTGATAAAATACGTAGTAATTTAGGTTTATTCGTTTTTAACTATACACATAAAAATACCTCTATATGTTAATTGTTATACTAACATATAGAGGTATTATCTTAATAAATTCTAGTCTTCTTCTAAAATTGCTTTTATTCTGTGGATTAGCATATCAATTGCTACATCATTTAATCCACCTCTTGGTATGATAACATCAGAATACTTTTTATATGGTTCAACAAAAAGTTCATGCATTGGTTTTACTGTATTCGTATATTGTTCAATTACTGATTCAAGACTTCTACCACGTTCATTTACATCTCTTACAATTCTTCTAATTAGTCTTTCATCTGCATCTGTATCAACAAAAACTTTGATATCCATTAAATCTCTTAACTCAGCATTTTCATATATCATAAATCCTTCTACAATTATAACCTTAGCTGGATTTACTTTTACAGTTTCAGAAAGTCTTGTATGTTCTTTATAGGAATAAACTGGTCTATCTATTGCAATACATTGTTTCAGTTTTTTTATATCATTAATTATGCGCTCTGTGTCAAAAGCATTTGGATGATCATAATTTACTTTTGCTCTTTCTTCGATTGGTAATTCGTCATGGGGAATGTAATAAAAATCGTGACTTAATAATTCCACGCTATCTTTATATTCTTCTTTAATTCGATTAGCAACCGTTGTTTTACCAGATGCAGA
>JARBTX010000138.1 GCA_029239975.1 Anaerocolumna sp. | reverse complement strand
ACATTACCTTTTATCTCTATGGATAAATTCTCAAATGTATAGGATGAATCATTGGTTTTCATGATTTGCTTTTGAATTTTTTCTTCTGTCATTGGTTGATTTTTAGCTTCTTCTACAATATCACCTGATACTTCAACAGATAAATCCCTATAAGTTAATATCAACTTTAATGGTTCAAAAACAGTAGCTATAAGATAACCATTAATTGTTTCTTTTTTCTCGTCTTTTAGAAATAGGTCAGCAAGATCATTTAATATTAAATTATTTTTTGTTCGAAAGACTTGATTTCCTGCTCTAACATTAGATCCCCTCATAAAATTAACTTGATATATCTTTCCTTGTTCTTCGTTGTTTTTAACAGTAAACTCATATAGGTTTTCAGCTCCATCTCGAATTTCTAAGATATCTTGAGCGTTAATACTTTCTTTTAACTGAATTTGGGCTTGATTATTCTTTACTGATTTAACACTACCTACAAGTACACCACTATGATTTGGTCTTGTCATAGACATCATAGTTCTGCCATTTCTATTTTTGTAATAACCTTCTGTAAAATCACCCCGATTATAGAGATCCTTAAGTATAAGAATGTCATTATTAAACTCACTAGAATGATCTTTTAAATATCTTGCATATTTTTCTGTACCAAGTTCCATGTATAAATCTACATATTTGCGATATGCATGGGTTACACCTGCTGCATATTCCGGTCTCTTCATTCTACCTTCAATTTTGAAAGAATCAATTCCTGCCTCTATTAAGTCGGGTATCATGTCTAAAGTACAGATATCCTTTGGACTAAGTAAAAATCTTTCGTTTTGATTAGTTACTACCTTGCCATCTTCCATTAATTGATATTGCATTCTGCACGGTTGGGCACATCTACCGCGATTACCACTACGCCCTCCAAACATACTGCTCATAAAACATTGTCCCGAATAACAAAAACACAGAGCACCATGGACAAAGGACTCTATTTCTAAATCAGTATTTTTTCGAATATCACGTATCTCAGCTAATCCTAATTCTCTCGCATTAACTAACCTAGTAACCCCTTTATGCTTTAATACTTGGGCACCTTGAGCCATAGTTAAAGACATCTGAGTACTTGCATGAATGTCTAAATCAGGGAAGTTCTCATGTATAAATTGCAATACTCCTACATCTTGTACAATAACTGCATCTATGCCTTCCTTATAGTATTTCATTAGATACTCGTAAAGTTCATTCTCTAATTCATGATTCTTAAGTAGTGTATTAATCGTCATATATAACTTTTTATTATGAATATGTGTATAATCTATCGCTCTAATCATCATATCAGATTCTAGATTATCCGCATAAGCTCTAGCGCCGAATTTATTGCCACCAATATAAACTGCATCACAGTTTGCATTCACAGCCGCAACTAAGCTTTCAAAAGAACCAGCTGGTGCTAATATTTCAATTTGTTTCATTTTAATCTCCTACTAATTACACACTAATTGTGTAAAAACTATATCAATTGTATTTAACGTCGTTTATGTTAATCAAATAGAATAAAAATCCGCCTAGACTAAGGCTGTAAAAATTCTACTTTAACTATTAGTATGCGTTAAAATTAGAATATTCAACAGCCGCTATCTATGCGGATTATGTATGTTATCGATTTTTATCCGTAAGTTCTGTCTCTAACCGTATAATCTTTTTTCCTGCTTCTGTTATTTCATTTTTTAAGGATTGAATTTCCTTTTCAGCAGCTACAAGCTTTGTTTGAGCAGATATCAATTCATGCTTTAAATTAAATATTTCATTCGCCTGAGTCTCATTCTCTGATTCAATCTCTTTTATCTGATTTCGTACCTTAAAATAATCATCAGCAATATTAATTTCCATTAATATATTCTTCATCTCAGAATCCATAAGCTTGTACATATCCTGCTTTTTGAATTCCTGATGTTTGTTATTGATATAAGATGCAACCTTTTGTAAATATTCTTCACTCTCGTAACCACGTAATGTATACCTTTTATTATTGATGATTACTTCAATATTGTTCATCTTATTCATGTAATCGCCCCTTAAGAGTTATTCTATCTAAAATTCGTAATCCACACGTCTTTTCCTAATGTTTCGATGTAATATTTGAACTAGCAAATCATTGTACATACTTTTGTATACACAAAAATAACTAGTAAATTATAATTTATTGCATGTGTCAAAAATTACAAGTCACAAACTATTATAAACTAAATATATTAGTTATACAAGCTTTTCTTGCCTTAGTCCAAAATGCTTATACGTTAAGTCAGAAACTACCCTTCCACGTGGAGTACGTAAAATCAAGCCATTTTGCACTAAGTATGGTTCATACACTTCCTCAATGGTACCTGGGTCTTCCCCTATGGTTGTAGCTACTGTTTCGATACCAACTGGTCCACCACTAAATTTTTCTATCATAGTAAATAAAATTTCACGATCTGTATTATCTAATCCAAGTTTGTCCACTTCTAATAAATCTAAGGCGAAATTTGCAACATCTAACGTAATTTTGCCATTGTATTTTACCTGCGCAAAATCACGAACACGTTTTAATAAACGATTAGCAAGTCTTGGTGTACCACGAGAACGTCTCGCTAGTTCTAGTGCTCCATCATCATCAATCTCTACTCCAAATACATAAGCAGATCTGCATATGATTTCTTTTAACTCATCTGCCGTATAAAATTCCAGACGATTTACAACTCCAAAACGATCTCTTAGTGGTGGAGTTAACATACCAGCTCTAGTTGTTGCACCAACTAAAGTAAACTTTGGTAAGTCTAAGCGAATGGATTTTGCAGTTGCTCCTTTACCGATTACAATGTCTATTGCATAATCTTCCATTGCTGGATATAATAATTCTTCTACTTGACGATTGAGACGATGGATCTCGTCCACAAATAATACGTCACCTTCTTGTAAGTTACTTAATATCGCAGCCATCTCGCCTGGCTTTTCAATTGCTGGACCAGATGTTACTTTCATATGAACTGACATCTCATTGGCAATTATACCCGCAAGAGTTGTTTTACCAAGTCCCGGTGGACCATAAAATAAAACATGGTCTAAGGATTCCTTTCTCTGTTTAGCTGCTTCGATATAAACTTTAAGATTCTCTTTCGCTTTACATTGACCAATATAATCATCTAACATTTGTGGTCTTAATGTACTCTCGATTTTTTTATCTTCATCCATTAATTCTGTTGTTATAATTCTTTTTCCCATTTTAAGCTCCACTTCTTTAATGTAAAGCTTACATTAAGCTTTTAAGACTTATCTTAAGCACATCTTCCGAACTCATGCCTTCTTTTATATCAATCTTTCTTACAACCTTTGCCGCATCAGTGCTGGAATAACCAAGTACCACTAAAGCTTGAATTGCTTCATTTCGGATATCTGTTATGCTAATACCTGTATTATGTAATTGCATCTGACCATCCATCTGATTTGATAACTTTTGTTCAAATGCATCTTCTAATTTTAACTTATCTTTTAGTTCAATAATTAACTTACTTGCAGTTTTACTTCCTATTCCGGGTGCTTTCGCAATGGTTTTGGCATCATCAGATAATACTGCAAAACGTAAATCATCTGGAGTTATAGCAGATAGTATGCCAAGTGCTCCTTTTGGTCCTATACCATTTACTGTAATTAGTAGTTTAAAGATGGTTAAATCATCTTTTGTTAAAAATCCAAACAATCCAATAAAATCTTCTCTTACGTGCATATAGGTGTATACTTTTATATCACTGCCTAACCTTGGTAATTCATTTAGGGAAGATAGTGGCATTCGTACTTCATAACCTATGCCATTGGTTTCGACAACAATCCCTTCTTCACTTACTTCAGTTAGTTCACCTTTGATATATGATAACATATCTTCCTCCTGTTAAAACTTCTTACTTAATTAACTTTCATTATAACCCGAAAAAGTAAATTAAGCAAGAACTTTCAAAACAGGTGTTCGATTAAGTTTAAGCTATATCGTATACGGATCTTACTTTTATTCCTTTTGGATTACCTTCTATAATCTGAACGGTTACTTCACCCGCGTTCATATCAAAATAGTTATCGGATAGCTTAATGTCCCCATCTTCACAATCTATTTCCACACTTTTAGCAAATGCTTCTGCCTTCACGGTAATGGACTCTCCATTTACTAGTGCTGTTAATTTTGGATCAATAAATTCAAAATGTTTTGGTGCAGTAAATAAACAAGTTCCTTCTGATATACATTTATCATTTACATAAAAACCGAAACTAAAGTAGGTATTAAGTTCATTAAAACCAGAAAAATCTTGCTTTTCTAACCAAACACTTGAAAGAGCCGGTACAGTAAGTTCACTTTCACCTGATTTTAAAATTTCTGCTTTATTGTTTCTTAGCGCCCACTTAACCACACCTGTCACAGAGTTCATTGTTTCATTTGCAACACTTAACTTTGCAGACTTTTCAATCTCATGTGGTTCTTCTATGCAATATGGTCTTTCTGTCATTTCTCCAATTTCTTCGCAAGAAATCATAATTGGAGCAAAGAAACGTTTTTCGGAATAATGTAATGCCTTCCAACGTCCAAAATAATCAATGCTTGCCCAAGATGCAACTGGCCAAATATCATTTAACTGCCAAACAATGGCTCCCATACATCTACCACGATTTCTTCTCCAATGTTCTACTCCATAACGAATTGCATCTGCTTGTAATAATTGTGATGTATAAACTAATTGGTCAAAATCCTTTGGATATAAATAATTAGCTGAGATATAATTTAATATTTTTCCATTGGCAGCTTTGTTTCTTTGATGCATTTCCATTACTCTTGAGAATATATTTCTGTCCTTTTCTTCCGTAAATGATTTTATCGTTTTTAAGGAAGGGAAGGATTGAAAACCAAACTCTGAGGCATATCGGAAAAAGAACTTACGATATTCTGAAAATGGTTTATTACCATGCCAAACATCCCAATAATGAGTATCCCCTTTATCATAATTCCATGGATCATGATAATTGCCACCAGTGGACGGAGATGATGGCCAATAGAATGTCTGTGGATCGAATTCCTTTACAATGTTCGGTATAATATATTCGAATATTTTAATGTAATCCATTTTTTGTTTCGGTGATGGATTCCATACATTATCTAGAGTTTGAGTTTCCATTTCATTGTTACCGCACCATATAGCAAGACTGGCATGATGACGAATACGAATTACATTTTCGGTAATTTCATGACGTATATTTTCTTCAAAATCATCATCTAATTCATAGCTCGCACATGCAAACATAAAATCTACCCATACCATAAGTCCTAATTCATCACAGATATCAAAGAAATAATCATCTGGATAATAACCGCCACCCCAGATACGAATGGTATTATGGTTTGCCGCTACACAGTCCTTTAGTAACTTTCTGGTACGTTCTTTATTTATTCGTCCAAATAAATTATCTTCTGGTATATAATCAGCTCCCATGGCAAATACAGAGATTCCATTTACTTCATGAGCAAAACTTTCTCCCCATACATCTACTTCTTTTTTAATGGTTAAGGTTCTAAGTCCAATGTTTCGCTCCCAAGTGTCAATAACTGTACCTTCTTCATTTGTAAGAACTGCTTTTACTGAATATAACGGTTGTTTACCGTATCCATTTGGCCACCATAGTTCTGGTTTATTTATAACAATTGCCTCTTCTTCATTTTGACTATAGGTTGTCCCATCTGGACCTGTCACTGTAATCGTTGTTGTTAACTCTTTATTTTCACAGAATAATTCAATACTATAATCAAATTCTAGGGTTACTTTGTCTTTTTCATGTAGTTGTTTTACATAGACTTGTTCAAAACGACCTGCATCAATACCTAAGATTTTCACATCTCTAAATATTCCTGCATCCGGAAGTCTTGGACCCCAATCCCAACCAAACATACAATGCGCTTTTCTAATATGTGGAAATCCTTCCATACATTCATGAGCACCACCTGTATAGCACTTTTCTTGTTCTTCTTTGATATATTTTGTTGGCGAATGTAGAACAATCTTTAATTCATTATTACTTGTTTTCGCCAATTCTTTCATGTCATATTCCCATATACGATGCATATTATAAGCGTCACCTAGAAATTTATCATTTAAATATATGTCAGCTAAGGTGTCAATTCCATCAAAATGTAATATTACTGCATCCTTGCTTATTAATTCATCTGATAGATCAAAATTTGTGA
Organism: Anaerocolumna sp.; assembly: GCA_029239975.1. Lineage (GTDB taxonomy): Bacteria > Bacillota > Clostridia > Lachnospirales > Lachnospiraceae > Anaerocolumna. The sequence goes on along the minus strand of JARBTX010000138.1, from coordinate 3,388 downwards.
TATAAGTAAAATCATTTTCCATTAATTTTAATGCAGTTAATTCATTATCTCGATAAAAAGGATCTGGCATTTTTCCTAGTTCTAAAAGAGTTCCGTAAACTGTACCAGGTACTTTTGTTTCCATGTATTCTTCGCCAACACTGTAAACATTCTCCCCATTAATATTCATTTTCCAATTTTCATTTAGATATTTTTCAAACATTCGTTATTCTCCTTGGGTTACGTACATTATTAATCACTTTTCTTAAACGCTTTTCTGTAAAATGATAATATACTCTGTATGTTTTAGATCATTGTTTATACATGGTGATAAAAGAAGTTGAATTTAATATTTTAAAATATACGCTCACATCAAAGTGGAGAACATATTAAGAATACGTTGATAAACCTTTAGATACCAAGGTCTGTTTTTCCACTCCTGATAACTTATCTCAATACTTTCATCCATGGTTTTTATTAAATCATCCTTAATTATATCAATAACATCTTTATTACTCATCCATAATCCGCATTCATAATGAAGATAGAAACTACGGTAATCCATATTTATAGTTCCTACAATTCCACACTCTTCTGTTATTATGGTTTTAGCATGTATAAAACCTGGTTTATATTCATAAATTTTAACACCAGCTTTTAACAAAGGTCCATAGTTGTAATTTGTTAAAATTTTTACGTTCTTTTTATCTGGTATAAATGGTGTTATGATTCTAACATCAATCCCACTCTGTACTGCTGTAATTAACGCATCCCTTATATCATCTTCAACTATTAAATATGGCGTAGTAATATAGATATAATCTTTTGCATAATAAATAAGTTGCTTATAAACTGTTTCAATCGGGTTATTGGGGTTATTGGATGGTCCATCGGATATCACATGGCAATATACGTCATTTTCTTCGAAAACTTGGTTTGGTCTAAATAGTTCATAATCTACTATGGTTGACGGATTACATATCTCCCACATCTGTAGAAAAGTCACTGTTAATCCCCATACAGCGTCACCCTCAACACGAACTGCGTTATCCTTCCATACACCAAATCGATCGATTAGATTTACATATTCATCAGCAAGATTCATACCACCAGTATATCCAATATTTCCATCAATTACAATAATTTTCTGATGGCTTCTATAATTCATATACAGCTTATCCGTATACTTATGAATAGGGTTAAATACACCAATTTCAAAGCCTTCCGCTTCCAGATTCTTTTTAAAATTTTTGGAAGTTCGTAAAGTGGCTCCAAAATCATCATACATGAATTTTACCTGCACACCTTCTCTGATTTTAATCATTAACAGTTTGTGCATCCTATCCCAAAGAACACCTTCACCAACTATAAAAAAGTTAATAAGGATAAACTTTCTAGCATTTTTGATGTCTTCAAATATTGCATCAAAAGTATCTTCACCCATTGGAAAATATTTAACATTATTATTTTTGAATAATGGGAAATGTTGCGTCTCCATATATTTTGACATTCTCTTTTTTATTGGATGTTTGCTTGCAAATTCTTCTGTAAGTGCTACGTTATAGGTTAAATAATTATTACCATGATTAATCTTAGCTAACATCTTTTTTTCAATTTTTCTTTTTGAATCCGCTTTCCCCCAAAGTGCATACATAATATGCCCTGTAATTGGTAAAATTAAAACGATGCAAATCCAGCTGATTTTATACGATGGACTTCTAAAGTCATTTACTAATCCAATCGTTATAAAAATACTAGCAATTTCAATAAATAAATAAATGTAAATTGTAGATTCACTTAGCCAATATGTAAGCCAGAATAAAATGACAAATTGGACTAGTACTAAGATGCCTACCAAAGCCACTCTTAAAAACCCACTTAAATAACTTTTTGTCGTTCCAATCATATCTTTTTCAAATATACTACTCATTTTTAACCACCTCTTTTTTCTATTACGCATTTGAAGTCTTTCGTTTAGATATTTCAATTCCTCTTTCCGATTTACTGATTTCATGTTTGGAAAAGCCAAAAGTAAACGTCTCTGGATAAAACTAGTTTTATTTGTTCTTGTTTGCAATTTAGTCAAATATTCTTTCATATTCTTCTCAATATCTAGTCGGAATAGTCTTATTTCAAAGCCTTCTCTATTTTTATTTCGTTCAATCAATTTATCTATATTTTCATCGATTAAACTTTTTATATTATCTAATATTTCTGATCTTTTATAACTTGTTAATTTATGTTTAAATTCTTCTTTTGTCTCATACAATTTAGTACTTTCTATGTATTCAGTAAATTCTTGTCTAATTTTATGTAAATCTCCTAATATCTTATCTAATTGTACTGTATGTACTACTGTAAGAAAGCAATCTAATGATGTCACCAAAATTATTCCATATGCAACATACTCCCCTTGTGGCCTTGGTATTTGGTTTAATACCTTTACCATATGGGGTTGTAACATTTCTATCATAAATATGGATAAAAATCCCCAAAAAATTGAAACCCGTAACGCTATTCGTCCATTAAGATTATATTTCATATCACTATAATCCCACCATTTCGCATGAAACAAAATCTCCATAACATATGATGTGACATATTCTAATACAGATGCTAAAATCATCCCACCAAAGTAAACCAATAAATACTGTCCACGAAACTTCCAGAATACCACATACACTATGGTAGCACCCGCACCATAGATTGGAATTATTGGGCCATTTAAAAAACCTCTATTAACCCATTGTTTTTTAGTGTATGAAACGTAAAGACTCTCATATATCCAACCTAAGACAGCATAGATAAAAAAATTATAAAAGATAGATAAAAAATCTATATCTAATACTTTTAAATCCCACATATTAATATCCCCTTAAATATCTATTGATTAGGCAATTATCTACTAACTAAAGATATTATGCATATTTTAACATATTTATCACTTGAAATATACTCTATAACTTGAAATAAAATCTAACTTGTAATGTACTACATTTATGATAAAATAACATTAAAATAATTTAAAAATTATATAAGAATTACATTATATCACATTTTTCGCTATAAAACCAATAGGAGTCTTATTATGATTACTTTAGAAACAACGGTTGATGAAAAACTTATCTACCCGGTTAATAAACCATATGAATTGGAAGATATTTTATTTTTTGATATAGAAACCACTGGTCTTTCCGCTTCAACATCGTATCTTTATCTAATTGGTTGTATGTTTTACAAAAATAAAACCTGGAACATTGTTCAATGGTTTGCTGATGATATGAATAGTGAAGCGTTATTAATTGAATCCTTTTATCAGAAATTAAAATCCTACAAACGATTAATTCATTTTAATGGCAGTGGATTTGATATCCCATTTATAATTAAAAAGTGCCAACAACATAATCTA